>JAJDZO010000344.1 GCA_022824605.1 Acidimicrobiia bacterium | reverse complement strand
ACTCTCCGAACCAGTCGGCGACGCCGCGGCCTGAGTCGGGTCGCCGTCGCCAGGTGCGGCCACGATGACCGTGGAGCCGGAGTCGTCACGGAGCGCCGACCACCCGATGAACCCGACCACGAGAGCAACGGCGGCCGCGGTGGCCAGCCCAGTTCGCATCGCCACCCGTCGGCGGGCCCGAGCGGCGGCCAGATCCGCGATCACGGCCGGGCCGTGGCCGAGTCCAGCCGGGTGGGCTTCCACCCGGGCGCTGATGGCCCGGCGCAGAGCGTCCTCAAGCTCTTGTTGCGAATCGGGCGAACGGTCGTGACCATCGCGCCGGTTGGTGGTCTGCGGGTCGTCCATCACGGCTTCACCACCCTTCTGAGGTCGGCGAGGCCACGCGACACGAGACTCTTGACCGTGCCGGGCCGCACGCCCATGGCCTGTGCGATCTGCTGTTCGGACATGTCCGCATAGAACCGCAGCACCAGCGCGGTCCTGCGTCGCTCGTTGAGCCGGTCGAGCGCGTCGAGAAGGTAGTCACGCTCGCCGGGCGCCTCCGGGGGCCTGATCTTCACCCCGATCCGGCGGCGCACCTCACGCTTGCGCAACTCGCTGCGGGCGCCGTTCACGACCGCGGTCCGCAGGTACGCCTTGGCGTTGTCGAGCCGGTCCCACCGTTCGTACACGCGCACGAATGCCTGCTGCACGATCTCCTCGGCGTTCTCGACCGTGTCGACCAACGCCTGCGCCAGCCTCACCATGGGCCGGTACTGGGCGGCGTAGAGGTCACCGAAGCCTGCGTTCACCCAGTGGTGAATGCTAGGCGCAACGCCGGCGCCGACCGGGGCACAGCTCGTCGAAACGTATGCCATCAACCTCAACGACGCCCCGGAGCCCCCCAAGGTTCCCAGAACCGCCGCGATGGTCCCGAGCAGGCGCAGCCGTAGCATCTGCGGCCGTAGCATCGGTGGTGCTGCATCACATCGATAGGTGAACTGATGGACATCGTGCTTACAGGAACAGGATCGCCGTTGCCGGACGCTGACCGCGCCGGCCCGTCCACGCTGGTCAAGGCCGGTGACACCCACATCTTGGTGGACGCGGGCCGCGCGGTGGTGATGCGCATGGCCGGCGCAGGGTCGATGCCAGGGATCCTGGCCGCGGTGCTGGTCACCCACCTGCACAGCGATCATGTGTGCGCCCTCAACGATGTGATCACCACGCACTGGGTGTTCACGCAGGGCCACGCGACTCTGCCGATCTATGGACCGGTCGGCACCGCGCAGTTCGTGGAACGCCAGATCGCCGCGCTCGAAGCCGACATCGGCTACCGGCTCGAACACCACGAGGCGTTGACCGTGGGCCCGCAGGTGAAGGTGACCGAGCTTGAGCCCGGCGACGAGTTCACGGTGAACGACGTGAGGGTCTCGACCGCGGCCACCGAGCACTCGCCGGCCCGCCCCACCATCGGATTCCGTCTCGAGCATGAAGGATCGGTGGCCGCTCTGGTGGGCGACACCGTCCCGTGTGCCGGGGTGGACACGCTCGCAGCCGGTGCCGGCGCCTACGTGCAGACCGTGATTCGCCGCGATCTGGTGAAGGCGATCCCCAACGAGACGTTCCAGGACATCCTCGACTACCACTCAGGAGTGACCGACGCGGCCCAGACCGCGGCGAGGGCCCGAGTTGAACGGCTGGTGCTCACCCACCTGGTGCCGCCGCCGACGCCCGATCAGTACCCGGAGTGGATCGCCCGGGCCGCCAAGCACTTCGACGGCGAGATCGTGATCGGCGGCGACCTCACCACCGTCACCATCTGATCCGCCCAACCGATCCCGGCGCGGCGGTTAGTCGGGGATCCAGGTCTCCGTTTCGAGGCCGAGGCCGTCGGCCTCTACGTAATCAGTGCGCGGGGGGCGGGCGATAATCGACGTTGCGATCCACCGCCATGAAGATGTCATTGCCGATGGGATCGTCGAGCTCCTCGGCCAGATGGCCCAGCAAGCCCGCGCAGCGCGCCAGCAGCGCAACCCCGCGGGCCACCCCCAGCGGCAGACCCACATCGCCAAGCACTGCGCCGCAGGCGCCTGCCCCGTTGAGGGGCAGTCTGCGGCCCAGTACCGCGGGATGCGCTCGACCGATGGCCGCGAACAGCTCTAGGTGGGGGCCGAACAGATCGTTGCGGCGGGCCAGGTCGAAGAGCGCGGGTGTGCGAGGATCGCCGTCCTTGTGGACCGGATGTCCCAGTCCCGGCACGAACCGGCCCTCGTGGCGAGCCCGGCTGACCACCTCGACGGCGAGTTCGTCCCACGCGTCTTCGCGGCCGGGGAGCGAGTCGCAGCCCTCCAACGCGTCGTGCAGGAAACGGGCCGCGTTCTCGGTCACCCCGAGGAAACGGTCGCCCCCTCCCAGCAGTCCGGCGGCCAGCGCTCCCTGGATCGACTCGGGTGCGCTGAGCAGCGTCACCCGGGCGGCGATGGCGGTGGGGGTGAAGCCGTGGTCGGCCAGCGCCACCAGCACCGCCTCGAACATGGTGCGCTGCTGGGGTGTGGGCCGACGTTTGGCCATCAGCCAGTAGGCCAGCTCGCCGAACGACACCTGGCCCAGCAATTCGTCGGCCAGGCTGTGCCCCAGCACGGTGATGCTGTCTCGGTCGGAGGTTCCCAGCCCGGTGCGGTAGGTGGCGGATTCGGTCACTCGTCGGCTGCCTGCGTGTCCGACTCCGCTGCCGACAGCCAAGCCCGGATCTCGTCGCTGTGCTCGCCCAGCGCGGGGGGCGGCTGGTGGTATCGCACCGACGCGTCGCTGAAGCGGATGGGGTTGCTCACCAGGTCCACCGCCCGCTCCCCGGTGCCGAGTGTCGCCCGCGGCTCGAGTCCGAGACGTTCGGCCAGCTCGATTCCCTCGCGGATGGAGTTGATGGGCCCGCACGGCACGCCCGCCTCGTTCAGGGCGATGAAGAGGTCGTCGGCGTTCCACTGGGCCACGGCCTCCTCGAGCCGCGAGTGCATCTGGTCGCGGTTGCGAGTGCGATCAGCGTTGAGCCTGAAGCGATCGTCGTCGGCTATCTCGCCGATGCCGAGCACTTCGCAGAGCGTCTTGAACTGCCGGTCGTTGGCCGCGGTGATGATCATGTCGCGGTCCTTGGCCGAGATGACCTCGTAGGGATACACGCTGGGGTGGGCGTTGCCCATCCGACGGGGCACCGTGCCCGACGCGGTGTATGCGGCGGTCTGGTTGACGAGGCCCGACAGCGCCGACGACAGCAGGTTGAGCTCCACGAGCTGGCCTTGGCCGGTCAGGCTGCGGTGGTGCAGCGCCGCGAGGATGCCGATGGCGGCGTGCAGCCCGGTCATGACGTCGAACACCGAGATTCCAGCTCGGAAGGCGGGGCCGTCGGAGTCGCCGGTGAGGCTCATAAGGCCCGACACAGCCTGTACCACCAGGTCGTAACCGGGCAGTCCCGCTCCCTCAGCGGTGCCGAAACCACTGATCGACGCGTAGATCAAGCCAGGGTTGAGGGCCCGGGCGCGGTCGTAGTCGAGCCCGTATTTGACCAGCGCGCCCGTCTTGAAATTCTCGATGGCCACATCGGCTCGCCGGAACAGTTCATGGACCAGGGCCACGTCCGCGGGGTCGCGGAAGTCGAGGACCACCGACCGTTTGTTCCGGTTGATCGACATAAAGTAGGTCGATATGCCGTCCTTATCCGGCGGGGTCCAGGCTCTGGTGTCGTCACCCGCCGCACTCTCGACCTTGATGACCGTGGCCCCGAGATCAGCCAGCAGCATGGTGCAGTACGGCCCGGCAAGCACCCGGGAGAGGTCGGCCACGAGTATCCCGTCCAGAGGCCCGCGCTCAGTGACCGGCTCGGCCACCGACGAGCGGTCGGTCGGTGTCTGTGCAGTCACCGGCGGACCACCGGCGAGGTCGCCGGCATGAGCCCGGATGCAGCCGGACGCCCACGTCGTGAGTTCGTCGAGGCGCTGGCCCGAGGGCTCGACATCCTCAAGGCCTTCGGTCCCACCGCCATGGAGTTGACGGTGAGCGAGACGGCCTCGCGCACCGGGCTGGCCAGGCCCACCGCCCGCCGGCTGCTGATGACCCTCGAACAGCTCGGGTACGTCCGCTCGGTGGGCGGGGCGTACTCGCTCACCACCAAGGTTCTCGAGATCGGCACGGCCGCCATCGCCGCGCAGGGCCTCTGGGATGTGGCCCGCCCCCATCTTGTGTCGCTGGTGGCTCGCACCCACGAGTCGAGTTCGATGTCGCAGCTCGACGGCAGCGACATCGTGTACACGGCCCGAGTGCCGGTAGCCAAGATCATCGCCCTGTCGATCAGCATCGGCACGCGCTTTCCGGCGGTGGCCACCTCCATGGGCAAGGTCCTGCTGTCGGAACTGAGCGCCGACGACCTCGACACGGTTCTGGAACAGCCGTCCAAGTCGGGGATCATCCCGAGGGTGGTGCCGTCACAGACCGAACTCGACGACGACCTCGCGCAGGTGCGCGAGCGAGGATGGGCGCTGTCCGACGAGCTGCTCACCGTCGGCATCCGGTCGATCGCTGCGCCGGTGCGGGACTCGGATGGGTGCATCGCGGCGGCCATGAACGTGACCGTGTACGCGGCCGAGACCTCGATAGAGCACCTCACCGGCGAGTACCTCCCGGCGCTGCTGGACACCGCGGCCGCGGTGACACGCGAATGGTCGAACCTCGCCATGCTGCCGGTCTCGGAGGCGCTGCCGACGGACTAGCGGTAGTTGTTGTTGCTGGTGTGGTCGCCGGCCAGCCAGCGACGCAAAGTCTCATGAGCGTCCTCGGCGCGGTCGGCCGCGATCTGATCCGCGTCGGGCGCGTCGACGGTGAACTCGATCAGCAGACCGTTGGGGTCGTGGGTGTAGTACGAGCGGCAGTAGCCGTGCTCGAGCACGAAGCTTCCCCCCGGCGGATCCCACCCGGACTCGTCGATGCGCCGCTCAAGGTCGGCCTGCGTCTCGGCGTCGACCTTGAGGGCGATGTGGCGGAACGGCGAAGGGGTCAGGTCGGGGTCGAACAGCTCCTGGTCCTCCTGTTCGGCGAACTGGAAGAAGGCCAGAGCGCTGCCATCCTGAAGGCCGAAGAAGGTGTGGCAGTACACCCGGACCGCGCCGAACAGTTCGTCGGCCTCCGACCAGGTGGCGATCAACGGGAAGCCCAGGATGTCCTCGTAGAAGGCCCGGGTGGCCTCCTGGTCCTTGGTGACGTAGGCGTTGTGGTGAAGCCTCTGGACAACGGCTTGGCTCATGGTGCTTCCTTTCTTCGAGGCTCTGCTACTGCGGTCGTTCGGTGGCAACTGCCCGGCATGCGGACAGTTTACCGGCAGACGTACAGTGACTCTGCTAATGTGGCCGCGAGCGTAGTATCGCGCTCAGCGCGTCTCGCCGCGCCAACCGGCACGCCGGGGCGGAATCCATCCACACCAAGGAGGCACCGTGAACAACCCGACCACCATCCTCAGCGGCCACAACCACATAACCCTCAATGTGGGCGGCGCCCAGGAGGACTACGACTTCCACACCCAAGTGCTGGGCCTCAAGAGCGTCAAGAAGACGCTCCTTTACGACGGCCAAGCCCCCATCTACCACCTCTACTACGGCAACGACTACGGCGAGGAGAGCACGCTCGTCACCACGTTCCCGTTCCGCCACGCGGGCCTGACCGCCAAGAAGGGCAGCGGCCAGATCAGCGTGCTGACGCTGTCGGTGCCGGAGTCGTCACTCGACTGGTGGCGCAACCGCCTAGAGGAGTACGGCTTCGAGGTCACACCAGAGGAGCGCTTCGGTGAGAAGCGCCTCGCCTTCCAGCACCCCTGTGGGATCGACTACGAACTGGTCGGCGTGGCCGACGATGAGCGCACCCCCGCAACCCATCCCGACATCCCCTCCGAGTACGGCGTCCGCGGCGTTCACAGCATCAGCTGCTCGGTGCGCGACATGGAGCTGACCGACCAGTTCATGCAGATGGGGTGGGGGAGCCGCAAGGTCGACGACGACGCCAACGCCACCCGCTACGAGATGGGCGAGGGCGGCCCGGGCGCCATTGTGGACTACATCCTCGAACCGAGCCGCGAGCCCGGCAGTTGGACCTTCGGCGAGGGCTATGTGCACCACTGCGCATTCAGCGTCGACAGCCTGGAGTCGCAGATGGCGGTGAAGCTGTTCCTCGAAGGCCTCGGCTACACCGACGTGTCCGATGTGAAGGACCGGGGGTACTTCTACTCGATCTACGTGCGCACCCCCGGCGGCCCGCTGTTCGAGGCCACCTACACCAAACCCGAGCACTTCGCCATCGACGAGCCCCGCGACAGCCTCGGCGCGCAGATCATGATCTCGCCGCAGTTCGAGGACTCCCGCCAGGAGTTGCTGGCCCAACTCGAGACCATCGAGTACGCCTGACGGTCACCTCGGGAACTCGGGGGGAGCTCGGGCGGGTTTCTCAGACGGTGGGTTCTAGCACGAAGTCGTAGTCGCAGCGGCCGTCGTTCATGTCGACTATCAGCGAGTCTCGCACTCCGAACACCACATCGCTGTCGAGGAAGTCGCTGTCGCGGTCGAACAGGTGGGTGATCACGGTCTTGTAACCAGGCGCCGACACCACGAAATGCACATGGGCGGGTCGCCAGTTGTGGCGGCCGGTGGCATGGAGCAGCGCCCCGGCCGGTCCGTCGTCGGGTACCGGATACGACACCGGCCGCACGGTGCTCACCTCGTAGCGCCCATCAGCGCCGGTTGTGAATATTCCCCGCATGTTGAGCGGCGTTTGAGCGTCGTCCTGCACGTCGTAGAAGCCGTTGCTGGCCGCCTGCCACACATCGAGCTCGGCGCCCTCGATGGGCACGCCTCCGAGCGAGGTCACCTGCCCGCGTACGGTCAGAGGCTCGTCGTCGTCCATCGGGTCGACGATGATGGAGTCGCCCATGGCGAGCCGGGGGGCGCCGTCCACATGGAACGGACCGAACACGGTCGGCTCGGTGGTGCCCTCCGCGGCCAGGTGGTTGATCATCTCGACGAGCATCGACACCCCGAGGGTGTCCGACAACAGGATGAACTCCTGGCGCTTGTCATCGCACATCCGTCCGATAGCGGCGAGCCCCTCCATGCCCGCGAACCACTCCTCACGGGTGAGGCCCACCTCGACCACGAACTCGTGCATGTGGCGGATCGCGCTCTTCATGATCTCGCCGAGACGGGCGTCGGGGGCATCGTCGAAACGCGAGAGGACTTCGGCGAGGTGCTCGGCCGGTGTGATGTTGGACATGTCTGCTCCTTGATGGTCGTGGGCGAAGGCCCGACGTCTCTGCTACTTCGGAGGCTGCGAGGGCGTGCGGATCTCGTCCGGGGGCGCGGGCGCGCCGACGCCGGGGCCCACAAGTCTTCGGCGGACCGGGAAGAACTGCACCGTCCAGCGCTTCTGGAGCAGCCCGTAGACGCCTCTGGGAGCGGCCACGGCCATGGCCGCCGCGATCAGGCCGAGGATGATGAAGCGCCACTCCTCGGCGTCCTCTAGGAACTCCCGCACGCACCAGTAGATGACCACCCCGATGATGGGGCCGGTGGTTGAACCGACCCCGCCGATGATGGCGATGAACACCACCAGCGCCGTCCATCGCAGCACGCTGAAGGCGGACTCGGCCCGGGTGGACGGGTTGTGGAGCAGGATCACCGCACCCGTCATCCCGGTCCAGAAGGCCGAGATCACCCACACCACCAGCTTGGCCCGAGTGACCGAGACGCCGAGGCCTCGTGCCCCCTCGGCGTTGTCGCGGATGGACCGCAGCGCCAGGCCGAGGCGCGACCGCAGCACCAGCACCACGATGGCGGTAGCCCCCGCCGCCAGTCCCAGCGCCAGCAGGTAGGTGACGGTGTTGCGGGTGTCGACCGAGTAGCCGCCCAGCGAGGCCCGGGTCATGGTGCGGACATTGGCGCCGCCCAGGAAGCCGCTCTCGAGCGCGATGAGCCGGAACACCTCGGCGATCACCCAGGTGCCGATGGCGAAATAGCCGCCTCTCAGCCGGAAGGCCAGCGCCGCCACGGGCAGTGACAGCACGGCGGCCACCAGCCCGGCAAGCAGCACCGACAGGTAGGGATCGACGCCGAAGTCCTCGGCGAAGCTGAGCAGGGTGTACACGCCGATGCCCACGAACATCTGCTGCCCGATGGAGACGAGCCCCGCGAACCCGGCCAGCAGGTTCCACATCTGGGCCAGCGCGAGGTAGTAGAGAATGGCGACCAGGGGCACCCGCAGGCTGCCGTCGCTGTCCCACCACGGCAGCAGCGCCAGCACCGCCAACAGCACTGCGAAGGTGGCCAGACCGAAGCGGGACTGGCGGTCCGAGCGGGTGACGCGATGCTCGCTCATGCGTCTCGTCTGCCCAGCAGGCCGGTGGGCTTGGTGGCGAGCACGGCCAGGAACACCAGATGGCCCAGCAGCGGACCCGAGCCGTAGCCGAAGGACACCTCGAACTGCCCGCCGAGTCCGTGCGCGATGCCCAGCAGCAGCCCACCCACCAGAGTGCCCCACACCGATCCGAGGCCGCCGATGACCACCGCCTCGAAGGCGTACAGAAGCTGAGCGGGTCCGTCGGTGGGTCCGAAGCTCTGCCTTATCCCCAGAAAGACCCCGGCGATGGCGACGGTGGCGAAGGCGATCCCCATGGCCACCGCGTAGAGGTTGCGATCGTTGATCCCCATCAGGCGGGCCGTGGCCGGGTCGTCGGACACCGCTCGGAAGGCCCGTCCGAGCGACGTGCGCGACAGCATCGCCTGTAGTCCGAGCAGCACCGCGACCGCGGCCGCCAGGGTGATCAGGGGGATCCAGCCGATGGCGATGGCGTCGGTGAGGGTGATGCTCTCAACCTCGATCGAGCCGACGTCGAGGCCCCTCGAATCGGCGCTGTAGGTCTCCAGCAGCGCGTTCTGGATCACCACGCCCAAACCGAAGGTGACCAGGATCGAGGGGAGCGGGTCGGCACTGATCGTGAAGTTGAAGACACCGAGCTGCATGGCGTAGCCGGCCGCGAGCATGATCGGCACGACCACCACCAGCGACACGAAGGGGTTCAGTGACAGCCCCGACGTGACCGACACGGCCACGAAGGCGCCCAGGATGGCCAGGTCGCCGTGGGCCAGGTTGACGAAGCGCATCACCCCGAAGGCGATCGACAGGCCGGTGGCGAACAGCGCGAACAGCCCGCCGAGCATGATCCCTTGCACGACGGCGTTGAGCCACTCCATCAGCCCGCGGCCTCCGAGCCGGTGCCCGCGGGCATTCCGAAGTAGGCCGCGGTGATGTCGGAGCGGGCCAACTCGGTGGGCCGGCCCTCCAGCGACACCCGTCCCTCCAGCAGGCACACCACCCGGGAGGCCACCGCCAGCGCCTGCCCGATGTCCTGTTCGACCAGCAGCACGGTGGCGCCGCCCTCCGACAGCGCTGGCAGCGCCTCGTACAGCGATTTGACCACCACCGGAGCGAGACCCAGCGACACCTCGTCAAGCAGGATGAGGCGTGGGTTGGACATCAGGGCCCGGCCGATGGCCACCGCCTGCTGCTCTCCGCCCGACAGCACGTGGGAGGGCCGATTCAGCAAAGGACGGATGAGCGGGAACACGTCGAGCACCGTGTCGAGGTTCCAGCGCCCCTCCCGACCGGCATGGGCGCCGATGATCAGGTTCTCGCGCACGCTCAGGCTTCCGAACAGCATGCGTCCCTCCGGCACGAGGGCGATGCCGAGGCCGACGCGTCGGTGGGCCTTGACGGCACCGATGTCGGTCCCGTCGAAGACGACCGATCCGGCCCTGATCGGCACTTGACCGGCGAGGGCCCGCAAGAATGTGGTCTTGCCCGCCCCGTTGGCCCCGATCACAGCCAACGTCTCGCCCTCGGCGACATCCACATCGATGGCGAACAGGGCCTGGAAGTCGCCGTAACCGGCGTCGAGACCGCGAACCTCCAGCAGCGTCACTCGGGCTCGACCCCCAGGTAGACCTCCTGCACCTCGGGGCTGGCCATCACCTCGGCAGGGTCGCCCTCGGCGATCTTCGTTCCGAAGCTCATGGCCATGATCCGGTCCACCACCGC
Source organism: Acidimicrobiia bacterium (assembly GCA_022824605.1). Lineage (GTDB taxonomy): Bacteria > Actinomycetota > Acidimicrobiia > Acidimicrobiales > Aldehydirespiratoraceae > Aldehydirespirator. The sequence goes on along the minus strand of JAJDZO010000344.1, from coordinate 9,673 downwards.
CAGCAGAGCGTGAACGATGTGCTCGATCCACACGATGGTCACCCCGCTGGCGCCGATGGCCTTGATGGTCTCCACCAGTTCGAGCACCTCGGCCTCGGTCAAGCCTCCGGCGATCTCGTCGAGCAGCAGGATCTTGGGGCGAGTGGCCAGCGCCCGGGCCAGTTCCATCCGCTTGCGGCCCAGCAGGGGCAAGGCGCCGGCACGGGTGTTGGCCGCCGCCAGCAGGTTGGCCCTCTCCAAGGCCTCCACCGCGACGGGCGTGGCCTGGGCCTCGTTCATCGGCACACCGGCACCGAAGACTGCGCCCACGAGTACGTTCTCGAACACGGTCATGCCCTCGAACGGGCGCGGTATCTGCGCGGTGCGGGCCAGCCCTCGCCGGCAACGCCAGTCCGACGACGTCCGGGTGATGTCCTCGCCCTCGATGAGGATCGAGCCCCGATCGCAGCTCAGGTCGCCGGCGATCAGGTTCAGCAGGGTCGTCTTGCCCGCGCCGTTGGGTCCGACGATTCCGAGTGCGTCACGCTCGTTGACCTGCAACGACATGGCGTCGACGACCTTGACGCCGAACGACTTGTCGACGTTGACAACCTCCAGCAAGGGCGTCATCTGCCCAAGCTAGCCGAGCCGCGGTCGCGGGGAAGCAGCGGCTTGACGGCCCGCTGGGCAGCGCCGCCTGCTCAGCCGATGAGCTGCAGCGGACCGTCTACGGGATGGTCGGGCAGGAAGCCGTTGACCGCGATGAACAACTCCAACGGGAACCGCTCGCCCTCCACCCACTGGCCGCCGATCAGCGGCTGGGTGCTGAGCTGAGGCACGGGGCCGGCGTTGAAGTTGACCCTGCCGACCTGGGTGTCGAGGTCGGTGGCTCCGATGGCCTCGTTCAGGGCGGTCTTCTCGGTGGTGCCGGCTCGCCGCAGCGAGTCGATGGCCACCTCCCACAGTGCGTGGCCGTAGCCGAGAGGCTGCTCCCAGTTGCGTCCGGTGTCGGCGATGTAGGCCTCGGCGAGGTCGCCGGCGGTCTCGCCGGTGAGCGACGACGTGGTGGGGAAGCGGCTGGTCCACCAGATCTCGGAGCTGAGCCCGGCGCCCTGGGGGTAGCTGCCCACCGCGCTGGAGAACAGCAGGCCCTTGGCCACGGTCATTACCGGCGGGTTGAAGCCCTGCTGAAGGGCTTGGGCCTGGAAGGTGGCGAACACCGGCGGGGGCAGCACGCCGGTGACGATCTGCACGTTGTTGTCCTTGAAGGACTGGATCTGCGCCGAGAAGTCCTGGGTGCCCAGGTCGAAGCGTCCGTCATCGATGATCGTGTAACCGGCCGCGATGAAGGCGGGCGGCTGCCCGACCTCGGGGTCGCCGAAGGCCTGGCCGTCGGGATCGCCGCCCCAGAGGGCGCCGATGATGGGCTCCACGTCGGCCTGGGCCCACAGGTCGAGATACACCTGGGTCATGTGCTCCAGTCCCCAGAAGAAGTGGTGGTTCCACACCGAGGCCGGCTCGGGACCCGGGGGACCGCCCTTGATGTTGATGTAGTGGGGCTGCCATGGCGCCAGATTGGACAGGCACGGCACCTCGGCGAGGTCGCAGGTGGCGGCCACCGGGATGGTTGTGTCGGGCGTGCCTCCGCAGAGGATCAGGTGCGCCCCCTCGGCGATCAGCTCGTTGGTCACCTCTCCGGCCCGGGTCACATCGGTCTCGGTGTCCTTGTCGACGATCTCGATGCGGTCGCCGTACAGCGACCGGATCTGCGCCAGCACGAAGTCGTCGGTCTGGCCGAGGTCGGCGAGGGGTCCGGTGCGCGGCGTCACGAACCCCACCTTGGCCGGCGGGATGTCGGAGGCAACGCTGGGTGCGGCGGTGGTGGCAGGCGCCGCAGTGGTGGCCGGTGCGGCCGTGGTGGCAGGAGCCGCGGTGGTGGTCGGAGCGGCTTCCTCGTCGTCGCCGCACGCGGCCAGCAGGCCGCCGCCTAGGCCGACCGCGGCCGCACTGCCGAGGAACTGCCGTCTCGAGGTTGTGCGCTTGTTGGATTCTGTCATTGGTCTTCCTTTCGGTGTGTAAGTGACCGGCGATCAGGTCGGCCTGCGGCCATGGAAGGCGTCGTCCAGCATCCGCCGGATCCCCCCCTCTGTGGGCGTCCGCACGTTGGCGGTTGCTTCCGTCACAACCCTTCGGGCTGCTTCGTCGAGCCCGTCGGCGGGCATGCCGAGGGCCTTGAGACTGTCGGGTGCGTCGATGGCGCGGGCGAGGTCGAAGAAGGCGGCGGGCACCTCTGTAGCCGTCACGTCGATCACGCCTGAGATCTCGTCGATGATGTCTGAGATTGCGGGCGCGTTGTAGGCCAGCGCATGACCCAGCACGACTGCGTTCATTCCCCCGTGGTCGAGGTTGAACATGCCGCCGAGCACATGGCACGTCTTGTGATGCAAGGCCGTTCCTGCGGTGGCCAGCACCACGCCGCCCAGGTAGGCGCCGTAGAGGACTTCGGTGCGGGCACCGAGATCGTCGGGATGGGCAACCACCGCGGGCAGGCCCCGGTACAGGACACGGATGCTCTCCAGCGCCATGAATGAGATGAAGGGGTTGGCACCCGGGCCGTAGAGGCCCTCGACCGCATGGGCCAGAGCGTTCATTCCCGACGGTCCCGCGACCCGCGGCGGCAGGGTGAGGGTGAGTTCCGGGTCATAGACCACCAGCGCGGGCTTGACGCGGGGGTCGGTGCCCACCTGCTTGCGGTCGCCGTCGCTGATCCCCCAGATCGGCGTCATCTCCGATCCGGCATAGGTGGTGGGCACCGCGATCTGCTTGATGCCGACGGCGAGGACCACAGCCTTGCCGAATCCGGTGGCGGAGCCTCCGCCGATGGTGAGGACCGTGTCGGCGCCGACCTCGCGCGCCCGCATCGACGCGGAGTCGGCCAGATGGGACGGCACATGCTGGGCCACCTCGTCGAAGCGACCGGCGACCCGGTCGCCCAGGATCGAGCCGATCTCGGACGCCAGGGCGTCCTCGGCGCGGTCGGCGACGATGAGGATCCGTTCAGCCCCCAGGGCCTCCGCTTCTGCGGCCAGCGACTTGCGGGAGCCCTCGCCGAACACAACTCGCCCTGCCAACGCGTCGTAGACGAAGCCCTCAACTCGCAACTGTCCGGACCCCCTCTCCAGTTTCGTCCGCTGTGCAGACAAGTTACCACATAGCGGACAGCACGAACGACTCCTAGAAGTCGACCGGATGCACCGGCGCCTCGCCCTTGGCGATCATCTCGGGGATCCGGGGTGAGCCGTTCTCCCACACCAACAGCATCGCTCGCTTGGGGGAGTATCCCGTGTGGCGGATGTCGGCGGGCATGGCGGCAACGTCGCCGGCCTTCATGATCACCCGGGCCCGCTTGGCCCCGGTGTCCCGGTCCTCCACGTCCCATTGGATCTCGTCGCTGAGCTGCACGAACCATTCCACCCGGTCGTTGCCGTGGATCACCGGCAGGGTGAACTCCTCGGTGGTGGGGCAGTAGAGGCTCTCCTTGCACGCCGACACCACCGACGGGTTCCAGGTCACGTCCGATCGAGACAGGTAGGCGAACAGGTTGAACGAGCACACGTCACCCTCGTATCCGGGCGCGGCCTCGATCACCGGCTCGGCCTGCTCTACATCGGAGAAGGCCCGGTTCACCGGGAAGCCGGACTCGTCGCTGCGCAGCGGCTCGTCGCCGGGCACGCCGACCATGCGGTCGGCCACCACCCGCCGACGGGTGACGGCGTCGTCGTTGTTTCCGCTGCTCGGTCCGAAGGCGGTGCCCGTCTCCAGCGGAGCTGCGAACGGGTCGTAGCCCTCGTTGGTCCAGTCCGACAGCATGGCCTTGAAGCAGTCGAGCAGCTCTTCGTGGCCGAAGGTCTCGTTGTAGTCCACCTCGGCGCGGCGGTAGGCCTCATTGAAGCGGCCCGCGAACATGTCGACGGTGCCGTAGTGGTTCATCGTCCCGATCACCGAGTCGAAGTTGACGATGCCGTAGAAGAACCCCCAGGCCACGTCGCGCTGGACGCAGCGCAACCAGTGGTCGACGGCTATCTGGTGGTTGCCGGTGGGCCACTCCACCGTGACGAAGTACTCGTCCCGGCTGAACGTGAACCCGCCCACCGAGAACTGGCTGTATCCGAGTGCGTTGGGAGCTTGCTCGGTGATGGTCATGGGTGTCCTCCTCTAGAACGTCTGGCAGATGTCGGCCCACCGGTACACCGTGTCGGGCCCTTCGATTGTCTGCAGCAGCACCACGCCCACACCGTCGCAGTGCATGCGATAGGCCTTGCCGGCCGGGAGCATCGTCATGTGCCCGCGCTGGGCGGTCACGGCCCCCATCGCAGCACCCTCGGGGCGGTCCTCGAGCGTCATCGAGCCGCCGGAGCCGGCGTCCACCAGTTCAGTGGCGGGGTCGACCAGTTCGATGCGCACGGTGCCGTCCATGACGAGCGCGAACTCGTCGTGGGGCGTGGCCCTCCATTCGCTGGTGCCCTCGGCGCGGATGACCTCGAGCACGTACTCGAGGTTCTTGCCCACCGCCACCTTCTCGTATGGTGCAGCCTGCGACGCCACCTCGAAGATATTGGAGAAGGCGTAGTACTTGGGATCGTCGTCGACGATCTGCACCCCACCCTTGGCATAGTCGTCAAGGGATCCGAACACGGTCGTGTATTCCGTCATGCGAAGTGTCCTGTCATGAGTCCTCTCTCACAGCCTCGCAGTCGTGTCTTGGATGGACTGTCTCGTGTGTGGTGTGGCCGCCCGGCTAGCCTGCGGCGCAGGTGACACTAGCAGCGCCTGGTTGACCGAATGCCAGACAGCAGAGCGGAGGAGTCGCTCACCGGGGCGGCCATCGCCGAGCGGGTCACTCAGCTCGGCCACAACCTCCAGGCGCGCGGGGTTGACGTCACGCTCGCGGAGATAATCGACGCCGCCACCGCGGCGACGTTGGTCGACTTGGGCGCCCGCACCGAGTTCAGGGGCGCGCTCAGGGCCACGCTCGTCAAGGACGCTCGCCACCTCGACCTTTTCGAGGCCGTCTTCGACCGGTTGTTCCCGCTGACCGGCTCCGACACTGCCGACCCAGGCGACGGCGCCGCAACCTCTGTAGACGCCGTGAGCGTGGTCGCCTTCGAGGCCGAGATGGCTCCGCTGGCCTCGCGACTCGTGGCTGACCACGGCGGCTTCGATGGCGAGCTGCGGGGTGAGCGCCACCATCTTCATCGCGCCTTGCGAGCTGCCGACCTCGCTCGGCTCATGAGCGATGCCCGCAAGGCCAATCCGGATCTGCCCACCGCAGAGTTGCGAGAGCGCATCGAGCAACTCAAGCGGCTCATGGCGGCCGAGGTGCGCTACCGCATGGGCGAACCCGACCAGGTCCTGGCGAATCCGTCGGTGCAGGACGTCGAGTTCCTCAACGCCACCCGGCACCAACTCGACGAGATCCGCGACGCGGTGCGGCCTCTGGCCCGCAGGTTGGCCGCCCGGCTGGCTCGGCGCCGCCAAGCCCGCCACGGTCGCAGCGTCAACTTCCGCAGAACCCTGCGCCAGTCGCTGTCCACCGGGGGCACGCCCGTCGACATCGCGTACCAGCGGGCTCGGTTCCACCGGCCCGATCTGTTTGTGCTGTGCGACATATCGGGGTCGGTCGCCCATTTCTCGGTCTTCACGCTCACCCTCATGGCCGCGCTGTCCGCGGAGATCCCGCGCTGCAGGTCATTCGTGTTCGTCGATGCGGTGGACGAGGTGACCGAGCTGCTGTCGGCCACCGACCATGGCATCGAGCCTTGGCAGCTCATGCGCAGCACCGACGTCATCGCAGGCGCCGGCCATTCCGACTATGGCGCGGTCCTCCAACAGTTCTGGAGCGAGGTCGGCGAGTCCAACCTGGGCCCGAACTCGACACTGTTGGTCACTGGAGACGCCCGCACCAACTACCTGGAACATCGGGCCGACGTGCTCGCCGAGATCACGGGCCGGTGCCGCGCCGTGTATTGGCTGAACCCCGAGCCCCGCCGCGACTGGGATTGCTACGACTCCGAGATGGAGGCCTACTCCCGGCACTGCACCGCCACCTTCGAGGTGCGCACCGTGCGGCAGCTTGTCTCCTGCGTGGAGAAGCTGCTGTAGAGGCGGGCTAGGCCAGCTCAGACCGCACGATGCGGGCGCCCTCCACCATGGCGGCGAGCTTGTCGCGAGCCACCTGGCGGGGCAGGAACTTCATGCCGCAGTCCGGCGACACGGCCAACCGGTGAGGCTCGATGTGCTCCAGCGCGGCGCGGATCCTCTCCGCGACGGTCTCGGGGGTCTCGACCTGGGTGGTTCCGAGATCGAGCACACCGAGCACCACCGACCGCGGGGCGAGCTGCGTGACGACGGAAGGGTCGAGGCGGGGCTGCGCAGCCTCGATTGCGACGTAATCGACGGGAGCGGCCGCAAGCTCGCGCAGGAACGGGTAGCCGCCCGACTTGTCACCCATGTAGAGGGCGTACCCGTAGCAAGTGTGAACCGTCGTGGTGGCCCCGATGCCCTGGACTGCGGCTGCGATCGCCTCCACCGCGAAGCCGCGGGCTGTGTCGGAACTGGCCTGAAGGTAGGGCTCGTCGAGCTGCAGAACGTCGATGCCGGCCGCCTCGAGATCCCGCAGCTCGGCGTTGATCGCGGCCGCGTAGCCAAGAGCGAGTGAGCGTTGGTCGTGGTAGTGGTCATCCTGGGCTAGCTGGCTCAGCGTGAAAGGACCCGGCACGGTCACCTTCGTGCGGTATGAGGTGTGGGACCGCAGGAACCGGGCTGCTTCAACCTCGACGGGCCGGATCCTGCGGATGGGTCCGCTCACCAGCGGGACCACGGCGGTGCCGCCGCGCCGGTTGGTGCCCTTGCCGAGCCTGTCGGTGTCCACGCCGTCGAGGCTGTTGGCGAAGTGGTTGAAGTAGGACTCCCTGCCGATCTCGCCGTCGGTGATGATGTCGACGCCGACCTGTTCCTGATCGGCGATCGCCGACAGCACGGCCGCTTCGACAGCCTCCTGGCGGAACTGTTGTTCGACCTTCCAGATGCTCTCGGCCGGCACCCTGGGGACGCCTTCGCCCACGAGCAGGTCGCGGTCGACGAGCCATCCGGGCTGCGGGTAGCTGCCCATCACCGTCGTGGGCAGGAGTTCCTCTGCCATCGATGAGCCGGGCTTTGTTGCTATTGCGGAACGACAGCCGAACTTGGGGTGCCCGCCGTGGACGTCAGCGGGTCTCAGGCCTCAGACCTCGATGAAGATGCACTCTCCGGGGCATTCCTCCGCCGACTCGATCACGGCCTCCTCTTGGCCGTCGGGCACCGCGGCGAGCCCGTCGGGGCCGCCGGGATCGGAGAACACGTTGCCGTCCTCGACCACATAGGCAAGACCGTCGTCGAGCAGCGTGAAGACATCGGGGGCGATCTCCTCGCACAAGCCGTCACCCGTGCACAAGTCCTGATCAATCCACACCTTCATGACCGTTGAGGAACCTCTCTTCAGCGGGACGGGTGAATGGGGCCGGGAGCGCCCGCGACTCTCGGCAGCCGACACAGCATAGCGGGGCCGCAGCCCCAAGCCTGCCAACCTGCCGCCGACCGCGCCAATCTCGCGGCCAAATCGTGGGGGAGCATCCCGCAGGCACCCCTTTCAAGAGGTCGATTGCACCGCAGGGGGCCGGTGCCGTCTATGGTGGCGCGCACCGCAGCCGACTCAGCGGCACGGGAGGTGAGCCAGTGAGCGAGGCCGGCATGGGCGATTCAGCGAGAGAGTCCGAGCGTCTGCGCCAACTGGTGTCCGAACTCGAGGGCGAGATCGCCTCGCTGCGGCGCCGCCTGCACGACGCCCCCAAGCGGGTGCGGATGCTCGAGGAGCGCCTGGCCGACACCAAGGGACGTCTCACCCAGGCCGTCTCCCAGAACGAGCGGCTCACCACCATGCTGCGCGACGCCCGCGAGCACATCGGCTCGCTGCGTGAGGAGGTCGAGAAGCTCACCCAGCCGCCCAGCGGCTACGGCACCGTGCTCGGGCTGAACGACGACGGCACCGCCGATGTGCGCGCCGGGGGCCGCAAGATGCGCGTCGCGGTGCATCCGGACCTCGCGGAGGACCTCAAGGCGGGCGAGGAGGTGGCCCTCAACGAGTCGTTCAGCGTGGTGCTGGCCCGCCGCCCGGACCGCACCGGCGAGGTCGCCACGGTCAAGGAGCTGCTCCCCGGCGGCGATCGGGCCGTGGTACTGGGCCGGGCCGACGAGGAGCGTGTCGTGGAGCTCGGCGCGATCGTCTCCTCCGAGCCGATCCGCAGCGGCGACCATGTTCTCATCGACTCCTCGGGAGACCTTGTCATCGAGCGGCTGCCCCGCCCCGAGGTGGAGGACCTCATCCTGGAGGAGGTCCCCGACACCTGCTACGCCGATGTCGGCGGACTCGACGCCCAGATCGAGCAGATCACCGACGCGGTGGAGCTGCCGTTCGTGCATCACACCCTGTTCGCCGATTACGACCTGCCCGCACCCAAGGGCGTGCTGCTCTACGGTCCGCCCGGCTGCGGCAAGACGCTGATCGCCAAGGCGGTGGCCAACAGCTTGGCCAACAAGGTGTCGGAGCTGTCCGGCGACGTGCGGGCCCGCAGCTTCTTCCTCAACATCAAGGGCCCCGAGCTGCTCAACAAGTACGTGGGCGAGACCGAGCGCCAGATCCGCCTGGTGTTCCAACGAGCCCGCGAGAAGAGCGAGCAAGGTTGGCCCGTAATCGTGTTCTTCGACGAGATGGAGTCGCTGTTCCGCACCCGAGGCTCGGGCATCAGTTCCGACATCGAGTCGACCATCGTGCCTCAGCTGCTGGCCGAGATCGACGGGGTGGAGGCCCTGCGCAACGTCATCGTCATCGGCGCCTCCAACCGCGAGGATCTCATCGACCCTGCCATCCTGCGGCCCGGCCGCCTCGATGTGAAGATCAAGATCGAGCGGCCCGACGCCGAGGCGGCTGCGTCGATATTCGGCCGCTACCTCACGCCGAGCCTGCCGATAGCAGCCGAGATGGTGGACACCGTCGGCGGCGGCGACCCCGACAAGGCGGTGCGGGGCATGATCGAGCAGACCACCGAGGACATGTACCGGCCCGCCGACTCCAACCGGTTCCTGGAGGTCACCTACCAGAACGGCGACAAGGAGGTCATGTACTTCCGGGACTTCGCCTCGGGGGCGATGATCGAGAACGTGGTGAGGCGGGCCAAGAAGCTGGCCATCAAGCGAGAGATCGCCGGAGGGGCCCGCGGCATCATGACCGCCGACCTGCTCGCCTCGGTGCGCCAGGAGTTCAAGGAGCACGAGGACCTGCCCAACACCACCAACCCCGACGACTGGGCCCGCATCTCGGGCAAGAAGGGCGAGCGCATCGTGTTCGTGCGCACCCTGGTGTCGAGCGACCACGACGAGGAGGCCTCCGGGGGCCGCTCCATCGAGAGAGTGCAGACCGGCCAATACCTGTAGACGCTCACATACTCTCATGTCAATGCAGGTCAGGGGCCTCATACGAGTTGCCCGATGAGTGTTGAAACGCGACCAGGCGCGAAATAGCGTTGCCGCTGTCATCGACGACAACCCACGGAGGGAATCAGTGACCAAGAACAAGACACTGCTATGGCGCGCGCTTGCC
>JAJDZO010000380.1 GCA_022824605.1 Acidimicrobiia bacterium | reverse complement strand
CCCGCCCGGGTGGTGGGCTTGGTGATGGGGGAGTGGGAGGAGCGTTCCCCGTGGCCGCCGCTGGCCGAGCGCCGGGGGGTGAGCGGCGATGCGGTCACCGTCTACGGCACCATCGGCACCATGGACATCGCCGATATCGCGGCCGACGACGGCCAATCGCTGGCCTGGGTCATCGGCCAGTCGCTGGCCTATGTGGGCACCAACGCCTACATCTCCCACTGGGGGGCCGAGGTCATGGTGGTGGTGCCCCCACCCTGGGCCGACATGCTGGCCGCGGCCTACCCCACCATCGAAGACGTGCAAGAAGCCCTGTGGCAAAACGCCCGCCACCAAGTCGATCAATTCCCCGAAACCCACAAGCAGTGGCTCGCTGAGCGCGACTGCATCAGCCCCGACGGCGCCGCCCACATCGTGGAGCATCCCTCCGACGTGATCGTGATGTGCGCCGGCGGCCTCGGCAACCTCCACGCCGGCGGCCTCCACAACTTCGGCCCCACCCGAGCCATCACCCGCCCATTCTGATGACACCGCCAACGGAGCCCGGCGTCACCGTGGTCGTGGTAGCCGGCGGCGACCCTCCAACCTCAGAAGAAATCGCCCGCCTCCCCATCAACCCAATAGTGGTAGCCGCCGACCACGGACTGGATCACGCCTTAGCCGCCGGCCTAACGGTGGCAGTAGCAGTAGGCGACATGGACTCCGTATCTCCCGAAGCCCTAACCAAAGCCGAACAGTCCGGAACCCGAATAGAACGCCACCCCCCCGACAAAGACCAAACCGACCTAGAGCTAGCCCTAGAACTAGCCACCCGCCTAGCCGACCAAATAATCGTCATCGGCGCCGGAGGCGGCCGCCTAGACCACCTAATCGGCAACCTAAACGTACTGGCCTCACCCGCCTGGGCCGGAGTAGACATCGAAGCCTGGCTAAACAACGCCCAAGCAGTGGTGGTACACGGCCAGCGCACGCTAGAAGTCGACGTAGGCGGCACCGTGTCACTGTTCGCCCTCGGCGGCCCCGCCCGGATATCCACCACCGGTCTTGCCTGGCCCCTAAACAACGAAGTCCTAGACCCCCTCACCGGCCGCGGTGTCAGCAACCGCGCCACCACCCCCACCCCTCAAATAACAGTGTCCGAGGGCGTAGTGCTGGCGGTTATCCCGTAGGCCGCTCCGCTGGAAAAACCCGATTCCCCTCGACCTCAACCCGCTGCCGCCGCAAAAGCAGCGAAGCAATCCGCCACTGTCCATCGTCGCACTTGCGATAAGTCTCCTCGTACCACCCAGTACCCCACATCTGCCCCACACCACTCTCCGGCGGCCAGTCCAGATGGTCCTCCATCGACCACACAGCAGAGGCGGAATCAGGCCCATTGATGCTGATCTCGCTCATGTGGCCGTGATGGGTGGTGATGATCGGGGCCAGAATCGGCTCCAAATACACCCGGAAGGCCTTGTTGCCGTGGATGTCGGAGTCGTCGCCGGTGTCGTCGGGGGTGGAGATCACCACGTCGTCGCAGAACACGTCCTCCCACTCGTCCCACCGCTTCTGGTCCATGAACCGGAAGTACCGGGCCTTGAGCTGGCGAATGGCCTCGATCTCAACCAAATCCTCAGGAGTCATGGCTGGCACGTTAGTGGTCCGAAACTCTCATCACGGTCTCGACTCCGTGTCGATGTCGGGGTATGGATGGTCAGTCATGCCCCGAAACTCTCACAAGCTGCTTGCCAATGTTCTTGCCCTCGAAGAGCCGGGCCAGCGCCTCGGGGGCGTTCTCGATGCCGTCCACCACGTCTACCCGGTAGCGGATGCGCCCGTCGCGCACCCACTGGGCGAGGACGGGGAGCGCCTTGTCGAAGCGGTGGAAGTAGTCGGTGATGATCACGCCCTGCACCTTCAACCGCCGGAACAAGATATTGCGGAACAGCCGGGGCGACCACCAGTCGCCCTCAGCGTTGTAGGTGGAGATCATGCCGCACAGCACCACCCGGGCGTGGTTGTTCACCAGGCCCAGAACGGCATCCATCACCTCGCCGCCCACGTTTTCGAAGTCCACGTCGATGCCGTCCGGGCACGCCGCCCGGAACTGCTCGTCCAAGTTGCCGGCCTTGTGGTCCACACAAGCGTCGAAGCCCAGTTCCTCAGTCACGAACCGGCACTTCTCCGGCCCTCCGGCCACGCCCACCACCCGGCAGCCTGCAATCTTGCCGATCTGCCCCGCCACTGAACCGGTGGCCCCGGCGGCCGCCGACACCACCAGGGTGTCGCCTGGTCGGGGCGCCCCGATGTCGAGCAGGCTCCAATAGGCTGTCATGCCGGTGGGGCCGAGCACGCTGGTGAACGCCTCTAGGGGTACCCCCAAGTCCATTGGAATGGCCTCGGCCCGGTCGAGCACTGAGTACTCCTCCCAGATCAGTCCCCCGGTCACCACGTCGCCGGGCTGGAAGTCCGGATGGCGGGACTCGATCACCGTGCCCCAAGTGCGCCCCCGCATGGGCTCGCCCACCTCAATGGGGGGCATGTAGGCATCCAGGTCGCTCATCCAGATCCGGTGGGTGGGATCCATGGACAGGTAGGTATTCCGCACCAGCATCTGCCCCTCGCCCGGCCCCGACACCGGCAACTCGGTCAGCTCCAGGTCGTCGGCAGTGATGTCGCCTTGGGGCCGAGCCCGCAGCACCCAGCGCCGATTCTGCTCGCCGGTCATCTAGCCCCTCCCGTCATCACCGGCACACTCTACGGGGCAATAACTAGTCTCACCCCATGAGCGAGATGTCTCCCGCCGACGTTAGAGAGCGGCTCGACCACCCGGTGGTGGACAGCGACGGCCACTATTGGGAGCACTGGCCCGACCTAGATCGCTATGTGCGGGACGAGGGCATCAGCGAGGGGCTCAACGCTCTATGGGCCACGGGGACCTTCGACGGTAGTCCCCACTGGGCCGGGGTGGCTCCCGTAGACCGTCCCCGAGTGCGGCCGTTCCGTCAGACGTGGTGGGGGGTGCCATTCGCCAACACCGACGACCTGGCCGCCGCCATGGCTCCGGAGCTGATGTATCGCCGGCTAGACGAGCTGGGCTTGGACCTGGCCGTTTGCTATCCGACATGGGGCCTGGTGGTTCCCAGCCAGCGCAACGACGAAATCCGCCGGGGGCTGTGCCGGGCCTGGAACCGCTACACCGCTGACGTGTACGACGGCTTCGGCGATCGGCTGGTGCCGGTGGCCACCATCCCCACCATTACCCCCCAAGAGGCGATAGACGAGTTGGACAACGCCGTGGTCGACTTGGGCTTCAAGGTGGTGATGCTGGGGGGCTTCGCGGTTCGAGACCTCGACGGCGGGGGCACCTGGATCGACTCGCTGGGCCTCGACAGCGCCTACGACTACGACCCGCTGTGGCAGCGACTGGAGGAGCTGGGCGTGGTGGCCGGCTTCCACTCCGGGTCGATGGGATGGAGCGGTCGGCGCTCCACCACCAACTTCTCCTACAACCACATGGGCAACTTCGCGGGGGCCAGCGAGGCCACCCTCAAGTCGCTCTTGTTCGGCGGGGTGCTCCGCCGATTCCCCGACCTGCGGCTCAACTTCTTGGAAGGGGGCACCACCTGGGCGGTGCAGCTTATACACGACGTGATCGGCCACTACCACAAGCGCGGGCCCGAGGGTCTGCCTGCCTACGACCCCGATGCCTTCGAACCTGACCGCTTCGACCGGCTGCTGGCCGAGCACGCCGGAAGGCTCAATCCCGAACCCGGCTTTGGTGCTCAGTTTGCCGACTTCTTCCGCACTCCTGATGTGGTGAACGACTTCGAGGCCGCCGGCATAACCGGGCCCGACGATGTGATCCGCCAGATCGCGACCACCTGTTGGTTCGGGTGTGAGGCCGACGACCCCCTCACCCGGCTGGCCTTCGACCCTGAGCTGCCGGGGGGTGTGCCTCTGAACGCTGTCTTCAGCTCCGATATCGCCCACTGGGACGTGGCCAACATGGTCGACGTGATGCCCGAGGCCTATGAGCAGGTGGAGAACGGCTGGCTCAACGAAGAGCAGTTCCGGGCCTTCATGTGCGACAACGCGGTGCGGCTCTGCACCGGCGCCGACCCCGGCTTCTTCAAGGGCACGATCCTCGAGGGCTACCAGCCGGGCTGAACTCCACCCCGTCGAGGAAGAGCGGCACCTCGCAGCAAGTGCCGTACTCTGTCGGCGAACCACTAGGAGATCCGCTGACCGAACAGCGCCAACAGGAGCACTATCCGGTTCAACCACGCATATGTTCTCTGTTACAGCGACCATGTTGACTTTCAAGGAGAAGCGATCATGAGCGAACATCCCGGTACGAGCGTTGAAGAGTCCAACGTTGAGTTGGACAACGACAGCGAGCTCTCGCCCGAAGAGCTGAAGCAGATCAGCGGCGGCTCCGGTGCTGCCAAGCGCAATGCGTATAACGCTGCCCAGCAGCCCTGGCAGGCGACGATCTAGCCCAACTAGAACCCCAAATGGCAGCTGTAGGCCAGCGACAGCGGCCCGTCACAAGTCACCAGACGAACGGGAGCGGCGAAGCGGCCCCGTGAGATCAGGTGCCGAAGGCCGCTTCGGGGGGTGACTCCAGATGTCAGAGCCTCGGCGGCTGTTCCGCGATGAAGCCTTCGCCCGGCGCGGACGCACAAAACCAATTGACGGCCTGCTGCGGATCAGCGCTCCGCACGAGTGGGTCTTCTTGGTTCTGCTCGGTTGCGCACTGATCGGCTTGCTGGCTTGGGCCGGGCTCGGAACGATTGAACGCGGCCTCTCAGCCCCTTGTGTCTTGGGCTCCGCGGCTGGCGACATTGACGCAACAGCGCGACTGTCATCGGAATACGCGCAGCGCATCGCGGTCGGGATGTCGGCCCGAGTCAGCGTATTAGGCGCAGACGGAGCGCTTGACGGCAAGGTCGCCCAGATCGGACACCCCGGCACTGACTCGGACAACCGCCGACCGCTGGTCTTCGTCAGGCTGTCGGAGGCGCCGGCAACCTCGCTGCGCGAAGGCGATGCCTGCAACCTCCGCATTGTCACCGGCCGAGAGTCGCCGATTCGCCTGATCGTCCCTGCTGCTGCTGTCTCACCGGCCAGTCTGGAATAGCGCTCCGTGCCCGCCGTTGCCTGGCCTGCCCAGTTGCGACCGTTCGGGCGGCGTCGCCTCCGCACGCCGGTCTTCCCCCAGCTAGAAGCCACCGAGTGCGGGGCCGCCTCGCTCGGCATCATTCTCGCCCGATTCGGACGCTGGGTTCCGATCGAGGAGTTGCGTGACGCCTGCGGAGTCAGCCGCGACGGCTCCAACGCGGCCGGAATCGTCCGCGCCGGCGAGCACTACGGGCTCCGCATCCGCGGTTGGCGCAAGGATGTCGAGCAGCTTGATGACCTCGATCTGCCCGCCATCGTGTTTTGGGAGTTCAATCACTTCCTGGTGCTCGAAGGCGTCTCCGGTGACCGGTACCAACTCAACGATCCGGCCAACGGCCGACGCACGGTCAGCCGCGAGACTTTCAGCGAGGCCTTCACCGGCATCGTCCTAACGGCCGAGCGGACGCCGTCTTTTCAAGAGGGCGGCGAGCCGCCCAGCCTTTGGCGCGCGCTGTGGCCCTGGCTTCGAGAGACCCGCAGCGCCCTCGTCGCCGTGACGTTGGCCGGTCTGCTGCTCGCGATCCCCGCACTTGCCCTGCCGATTCTGCTCGGCGTCTTCGTAGACGAGGTCCTGATCGGCGGAGAGCGCGACTGGGGCGGCTGGATCATTGTCGCGATGTTGCTGGCCGGGCTGTCGGTCTACCTGCTCACCTGGCTGCAACAGCTTGTGCTGCGCAAGACCGCGATCCGGCTTGCGGTCACCCACGCCCAGAGATTGCTCTGGCGGCTCTTCAGGCTTCCGACGCAGTATTTCGCGCACCGATTTGCCGGCGATCTCGCCTCTAGACTCGGCCTCGTCGACCAGATTGCAGCAGGCGCCGCCCAGCAGATCGTGGGTGTCGTCGTCGAGCTGGTCGTGAGCGCGTTGCTCTTCGTGCTGCTCGTGGTCTACGACCCTCTTATTGGCGTGATCGTCCTGGCCATCGCGCTGGGCAACGTGCTCGTGACACGGGTCTTGAGCCGGAGGCGGCTCGACCAGAATCGACAGCTGCGCCGCGAGCAGGCGCTGTTGTTCGGGATCGAGACTGCTGGTCTGCGTCAGATCGACTCGTTGCGCGCCACCGCTGCTGAAAACGACTTCTTCGCCCGCTGGAGCGGCTACCAGGCTAGGGAACTCTCGGCCCGACAGCGCTTCGTCGAGCTGGGCTACGTCAACGCCGCTTTGCCTCGACTCTTTCTGATCCTGAGCGAGATGACGGTGCTCGGACTTGGCGGCTGGCGCGTGATCGGAGGCGACCTCACGATTGGCGAGCTCTTCGCCATATACATGCTGGCTGGCAGCTTCCTCGCCCCGATCGGTCGGTTTGTGCAGTTCGCCGACGCATTCCAGATGCTCGAGGCCGACCTCCAACGCGTCGCCGACGTCCTCGGCGCTGAGGAGGACGCCTCGCTCACTGCCGCCGAGGCAAGCCAAGGCCATGCTCAGCCCGGTACGGTCGCCAGTGTGGACGGTCGCCTGCGGCTGGCCGGCCGACTTGAGCTGCGCAACATCAGCTTTGGCTACCGACGCCATGCTGATCCGTTGATCGACGGCCTCAGCCTCACGATCGAGCCCGGCCAGCGGATCGCCATCGTCGGCCCTACTGGGTCGGGCAAATCGACGCTGCTGCGCTTGGTCAACGGCGAGTACGCGCCCTGGTCGGGCGAGATCCTGTTCGACGGCGTACCCGCCCGCAATATCCCGCGCTCGGTGCTCACCGTGTCGCTGGCAACGGTAGATCAGCGGGTCGTTCTCTTCGATGGAAGCGTGCGGGACAATCTCACGCTGTGGAACGCCGCCGTCGCCCAGGCGGACGTGGTGGCCGCCGCCCGTGACGCGATGATCCACGAAGAGGTCATCGGCCGCAGTGGCGGCTACGACGCCCACATCCAGGAGGGCGGACGCAACTTCAGCGGCGGCCAGCGCCAACGACTGGAGATCGCCCGCGCCCTGGTCAACCGACCCTCGCTGCTGTTGCTTGACGAGGCCACCAGCACGCTCGACGCCGTGACCGAGCAGCGCATCGACGACGCCCTGCGCCGACGCGGCTGCTCCTGCTTGATCGTCGCCCATCGACTGAGCACGATCCGAGACTGCGACCAGATCATCGTGCTCGATCGCGGTCGCGAGGTGCAGCGCGGTGTACACGAGGAGTTGATCGCTGAGCCCAACGGCATCTACACCCAGCTAGTGCAGTCCCAATGACGACTATCGGGCCTACCGATGTCCTTGGCCAGTCACGACTCGGCCAGCTCGCGCTGAGCGAGGGCGAATCAACCGGGTGCGCCGCAAACCAGCCGATCACCCTCGACGATCCAGCGGCCGCCTACTTGGTGATCGAGGGCGCTATCGACGTCTTCCTGTTCGAGCAGGAGGACGGCGTCACCAGATCCTCGGCGCAACACATCCTCCGCGCCGAGGCTGGCCAGCTCGTCTTCGGGATCGGGTCGCATGACACGTCGCTGGTAGCGGTTGGGAAAGGGCTGCCCGGTGCCCGCCTAGCCAAGCTGCGGCGCCCCGCGCTAGCTGCTCGCGATCTGGCCGACGAGCTCGCCGATCAGGCCGACCGCTGGGTCAGCGCGATCGGCGGTGCCGTGGCGGCGCGGATCGACCCGCGACCGCGTCCCACGCTCGTCGTCGAGCCTGGCGGTCGCTCTCAGCTGCGCGCCGACGCGAACAGCGTGTTGACGGCCCGCGCCGGCGCGGTTGTCTGGATCAGCGTCTCACAAGGCGGTGCCGCCTTTCTCGGCACAGAGGATCCCTCATCCGGCGCCACTGGTCTAGCGCCGCTCAGCTTCGACACCTGGCTCACGCTCTCAGAAGATGCCGCGATCGAGGTTGCCAGCTCGCGCCAACTCGCTCAGGACGGTCGGCTCCTTCAGGCGCTCGACGAGTTCCACGCACTCGCGATGAGCGCTGAGCAGCTCAACCGATTGCTGCTGCTGGCGGATGTCGCCAACGAGCAGGTCGCGCGCGAAGCGCTCCGCCGTCGCGACGCCGAACAGGCCCGAGCCGGCCTCGACCGAATCCTCGCCCGGGAGCGCGCCAGCATCGACCACGACGGCTCTGCCCTCATGGCGGCGCTTGCGCTGGTCGGCGAGCACGACGGTATCCGCTTCCAGCGACCGGCCCAGCAACCAGGCCAAGCCGTCGAGGAACCCACGCCTGAAGCGGTTTTTCACACCTCGGGGGTCCGCGCCCGAGGCGTGCGTCTTCAGCCCGAGGATCGCTGGTGGCTGGGCGACAGCGGCGCCATGCTCGGGTTCCTCGCTGACGGTCTACGGCCAGTGGCGCTGTTGCCGCACTGGACCGGCCGCTACAGAGTGATTGATCCGGCCGATGGAAGCATCAGTCGCGTCGACTCAGCAAAAGCGCTCCAGCTCTCGCCCCGCGCCTGGCTCTGCTACCCGACGCTGCCCAAGGATCGCAAGGTCGGCGCCTTCGACCTCGCACGCGTCGCCGGACACGGCCTCGCATCCAGCTTCGGGCGCTTCGCCCTAGCGGGACTGGTGGCTGCACTGCTGACGCAGGTACCCGCAATCGCGGTCGGCGTCCTGGCCGACTGGGTGCTCGCCTCAGCCGCGAGCGACATGCTGCTTCAGGTGATGATCGCGTTGGCCCTGATAGGCATTGTGGGCGTGCTGGTGGTGATCTTGCAAGGAACCTCGATGATGCGCCTGGAAGGGCGCGGCACAGCCCGGGTCAGCGCCGCCGCCTGGGACCGGCTGTTGAGGCTGTCGCCGAGCTTCTTCCGGCGTTTCACCGCTGGCGATCTCGCGATCCGCATGGGCTCGTTCCAGCTCATGCGCGACCAGATCTCGGGAGTGGCTGCCAATGCCCTGCTGTCGTTCGTCTTCCTCTTGCCGACCCTCGCCATCCTCTTCGCATACGACGTTCCGCTGGCACTGGTCAGCATCGGTCTGGCCGCGATGATGGTGTTGATCACGGCATTGATCGGCCTCTGGCAGCTCGGGCCGCAGCGCCGCGGCTTCGCCGCCGAGCGCCGCCTGGCGGGCGAGCTTCTTCAGTTCATCAACGGGATCGGCAAGCTGCGCGCGTCCGGCGCCGAGCCATCGGCCTTCGCCTCCTGGGCTCGACACTACCGACAGCAACTGTTGGCCAGGATCCAGGTATCACGACTGAACGAGCACCTGATCTCGCTCAGCGCCGCCACGCCGGCCCTGGTCGGCGCCGCTCTGTTCGCCGTCGTCCTCACCCGCGACGCTGAGCAGGTGCAGATCAGCGACTTCCTCGTCGTCTACGCCGTGACCATGACCTTTTTGGCCGCGGCTGTCAGCCTCGGTCGCTCGTTTGAGGCGATCGCCGCCACTCTGCCCAGCTATGAGCAGATCAAGCCCGTCCTCGACGAGCTGCCCGAGCCCGGTGCCCACAGCAGCGCTCAGGTCTTGCTGCAAGGAGATGTTCGCTTCGACCATGTCAGCTTCCGCTACGAGGCTGACACTCCGCTGATCGAGGATGTCTCGATCTCGGCGCGGGCGGGCGAGTTCATCGCCATTGTTGGCGAGTCGGGCTCGGGCAAGAGCACGCTGATGCGGCTCGCGTTGGGCCTCGAGAATCCGACCGCCGGCAACATCTACTACGACGGCCGCGACCTCGCTTCGCTCGACCGTCAAGCGCTGCGACGCCAGGTCGGCGTTGTCATGCAGGACGGCGCGCTTCAGCCTGGCAGCTTGCTCGACAACATCATCGGTATGGGCGACGACCTCACGATCGAGGACGCCTGGCGGGCCGTTCGCCAAGCCGATATCGAGGACGAGATCGCCGAGATGCCGATGAAGCTCTATACCGTTGTGACCGAGGGCTCGGCCTCGGTCTCGGGCGGACAGGCGCAGCGTCTGCGGATTGCCGCCGCCCTGGTCCGCAATCCACGCGTCGTCTGGCTCGATGAAGCGACGAGCTGGCTCGACGCCCGCAGCCAGGCGCAGGTGATGCAGAGCATCGAGCGGCTTGCCGCGACCCGAATAGTGATCGCCCACCGACTCTCGACTGTCCGCCACGCCGACCGCATCTACGTGATGCAGCGGGGCCACGTCGTCCAGGTCGGTGACTTCGACGATCTAAACGCCGCCGACGGCCCCTTCCGCCGCCTCGTCGAACGCCAGCTCGCGTGAGACCGACTCAGGGTGCCTGCCACCCTGAGCTTGTCGAGGACGCCGGGCCGGGTCAAGACAAGATCGGCCGAGCCCGCAATACCCACTGCCGGTTGGTGAGAGCGCTTATCGGCCGAGCCCGCAATACCCACTGCCGGTTGGTGTGAGCGCTCGTCGGCCGAGCCCGCAATACCCACTGCCGGTTGGTGTGAGCGCTTATTGGCCTACCAGCGTGACCCTGCTCATATGACCGCTTCGCCGCCCAGCGTGACCCGATGCATGGTGCGGGCAGAGCCGTAGTCCTGCACCGCATAGTGCTGAAGGCAGCGGTTGTCCCACAGCACCACATCGCCAGGCGCCCACCGCCAGCGAATCTGGAAATCGGGGGACCGCAACTGGCCGCACAGCAGGCCCAGCACCGCTCGGCTCTCCTCTTCAGCCAGCTCATTGATCCGAGTGGTGAAGAGCCGGTTCACGAACAGGCACTTTCGGCCTGTCGCCGGGTGAGTGCGCACCACCGGATGCGATATGGGTTGCTCGGGCATCTCAACTCCGACCATGGCCGCGCTGCGGGCCAGATGCATCCCTCCCTCGTGGACGGCAGTCAGCCTGTCCGCCAGGGCTCGCAGCGGCACCGACAGATCGTCGTAGGCCGCGCCGGCATGGGAGAAGCAGGTATCGCCGCCGTCGGGGGGAAGCCGCATGGCTCGGAGCATGGTGCCGATGGGGGGCTGGGCCATCCAGGTGGCGTCGCTGTGCCAAATGGCTACTC
>JAJDZO010000230.1 GCA_022824605.1 Acidimicrobiia bacterium | reverse complement strand
CCCTAGCCACAGGACCACTGGTGTCGCCCGCGCTCCGCGACGCAGTTCCCAGGTGCCGCGCGGATGAGAACCCCGAACCGTAGGACCGTGAGTCGCGCCCTGCTGATTGCTCTCGTCGCCGCCTTGGTGTTGGGCGCCCATTCAGGCGCGGCCGCTCACGAGGACGACGAGCCCCTGCCGGCCGACACCGGCGACGACCTGAAGCCGGTGTATGAGATGCCCGCCGGCGCCGACCGGATCATCGGCTCGCCCGACCCCGGACCCGACCCCCAACACACCGGCGACAGGGGCGGAAGCCTCCAGTTCGCCACCCTTGGCGCCGTGGCCGTAGCCGTCGCCTTCATCATGTGGCGCATCGTTCGGTCGGCCCGCGGCGCGCGGCTGCGACTTGCCGACGACAGCCCCTGAGCCGGCCGGCGGACACAAACCTGATAAATCCGATCTGATTTATGTTGTATCGCGCCTGGCGGTGCGCTAACCTCAAAACCTGACTTGCCTGATCGGAATTATCGGATTCGGATGGACCACGCCCCGCTGCCCTACCCGGTGAACCTGTGCCTCGACGGCCAGCCTGTGCTGGTCGTCGGCGGCGGTCCCGTCGCGGCCCGCAAGGTGGAGGGGCTGCTGAAGGCCGGGTCCCGCGTGACTGTGATCGCCCCCGCCGCGGTGGACGCCATTGCTGACAATCCCGAGGTCGTCTGGCGAAGTCGCAGCTATCGGCCCGGCGAGTCGGGGGCGTATCGGCTGGTTGTGACGGCCACCAGCGATCCGGCAGTGAACGCCCTGGTGGCTCGCGACTGTGAAGCTGCCAACGTCTTCGTCAACTCAGCCGACGACCCCGCCAACTGCACGTTCACGCTGCCGTCGGTAGCCCGGCGCGGCGACCTGCAGGTGGCTGTGTCCACCGGCGGACGCAGCCCAGCCCTGGCCCGCTGGGTCCGCAAGCGGATCGAGCGTGAGATCGACTCCGGTTATGCGGCCCTGCTTGAACTGCTGTCCGAGACCCGAGCCGAAGCCCAAGCCCGGTTCGGCACCTCCGAGGTGACCGGCTGGGATACCGCCCTCGACGACGGACTACTCGAACTCGTCAGGGTCGGGCGCTCCGGTGCGGCTCGTTCCCTACTTCGCCGCCACCTCACCCTCGACACGACCGAGACTGCACCCGCGGAGGCGATGGCATCGTGACCGTGCGCCCTGCCGAAATGGACAACCACCGCCCACCAGCCGCAGCCCGAGAGGCGATGGCGTCGTGACCGTGCATCTGGTGGGAGCCGGGCCGGGCGACCCGGACCTGCTGACCGTGCGGGCCGTCAACCTGCTGCGGCAGGCCGACGTGGTGGTCCACGACCGGCTCGTGGACCAGGCGGTGATCGACCTTGCGCCGCCCTGGGCGGAACGAATCGACGTGGGCAAGACGCCCGGCGCACCCAGTCCCTCCCAGCACGAGATCAACGCTGTGCTCATCGACCGGGGCCGACGCCACGACTGCGTCGTGCGGCTCAAGGGCGGCGACCCCTTCGTGTTCGGCCGCGGCGGCGAGGAGGCCGCCGCGCTGCTGGCCTGCGGTATCGACACCGAAGTCGTGCCCGGCGTGACATCGGCCATCGCCGCACCGGCGGCAGCCGGCATTCCCGTGACGCTGCGAGGGGCCTCCAGCGGATTCACCGTGGTCACGGCCCACCAAGACCCGGCGGCGACGCAGTGGCTCGACTGGGACGCCCTGGCTCGGGCCGGCACCACGCTTGTGATCCTGATGGGAGCGGCCCGCACCGCCCAGATCGCCGACCGGCTGCGGGCCGGAGGCATGGCCGGCAACACCCCGGTGGCGGTGATCAGCGCCGCAACCACCCGGCAACAGCGCATCGACCGCACCGACCTCGCCGGCTTGAGCCGGCTGAAGCCGGCCAATCCGGCCACCATCGTGGTCGGCACGGTCGCGGCCGCCGACCTTCTGTCCGTCAGCGAACTGAGCGCTCCGGGCGCTCTGGCACCCATAGGAGCGCAGCCATGACCCTGATCGAGCCCCGCACAGCCCCGACGGCGGAACCCACAGCGCCCGGGCCGCCGACCGCCGGAGGTCGTGTCGATCCCGCGATACGCGCCGACGTCGACAAGTACCACCAGCAGTACGCACGGTTCCTGGCCGGCGAACTCAGCGATGAGGTGTTCCGGGTCTACCGGCTCACCAACGGCATCTACGGGCAGCGCCAGGGCGGCACCAACCAGATGGTGCGGGTGAAGGTGCCCTACGGGTCGATCAAGCCGGAGCAGCTCGAGATGATCGGCTGGCTGGTCGACAACTACAGCCGGGGCTGGGGCCACATCACCACCCGCCAGAACATCCAGTTCCACTTCGTGCAACTCGGCCAGATTCCCGAAGTGCTCGAACACCTCGCCACGGCGGGCCTCAGCACTCGGGAGGCCTGCGGCGACACCGTCCGCAACGTGCAGGGCTGCCACCTGGCGGGCGCCTGCCCCCACGAACAGCTCGACATCACCCCCTGGGCCGAGGCCACCTACCGCCATTTCGTGCGCAACCCGATCAGCCAGCGGCTCCCCCGCAAGTTCAAGATCAACTTCTCGGGATGTGAGACCGACTGCGGCCAGGCGATGTTCAACGATGTGGGGGTGGTCGGCGTGGTGCGCCACACCGAATCGGGGGAGCTGGAGCGGGGTTTCAAGGTGTTCATCGCCGGCGGCCTCGGCACCACGCCGCATCCGGCTCTGGCCCTTGAGGACTTCACCTCCCGCGAGGAGCTGCTGCCCACCGTCGAGGCCTGCTTGAGAGTGTTCGACCAGGCCGGCAACCGCGACAACAAGCTGCGGGCCCGTATGAAGTGGCTGGTGGACACCCTCGGCTTCGAGGAGGTTCAGCGCCGGGTGCTGACCCAGCGCAAGTTCCTGGTGGCGTCCACGTCATGGCCGGGCGGGATACCCGTCGAGGTGCAGTTCGACGGCGACGACCCTGCCGGTTCGGTCGATCCGGCCACGGTCACCGCGATCGGCCACGGCACACCGGTGTCCATCGGCACGGGGAGCGCCTACCAGCGGTGGGAGCGGGCCAACGTGGTGCGGGGCGTGCGCGACGGCACGGTCTCGGTCTACGCCCAGGCTCATCTCGGAGACATCACCGGCGACCAGTTCCGGTCGCTCGCAGCCCTGCAGCGCGACCTCGGCGCCGATGTGCGTCTGACCAACCGCCAGAACGTGGTGTTCCGGGGCCTGCATCCCGACGACCTGCCCGCCGTCTACGACCGGCTCGACGCCATCGGCATGGCCCGCCCGGGCGCGGAACTGGCCCGCGATGTGGTGGCCTGCCCCGGCTCGGACACCTGCAACCTGGCCGTCACCCAGAGCCGCGGCCTAGGCGACGCCATCGGCTGGCGGCTCGAGGACGAGGGGCTCGCCGAGGTGGGCGGCATCCGCATCAACATCTCCGGATGCCCGAACTCGTGCGGCCAACATCACGCTTCCGACATCGGCTTCTTCGGGGCGGAGAGACGGGCCCACGGCCGCAGCGCACCGGGCTACCAGATGCTGCTCGGGGGCTACATCGGCGCCCAGCAGATGCACTTCGGCGACAAGGCCCTGCGCCTGCCCGCCCGAAACGCGCCGGAGGCCACCGCCCGGGTCATACGGCGCTTCGTTGAGGAGCGCCGCGCCTCGGAGACCTTCCGGAAATGGATGGAACGCGTCGGTGGCGCCCGAGCCGTGGCCGAAGACCTCAAGGACCTCGACGAGTTCCCGACCTTCGAGTCCGACCCGTCGTTCTACGTCGATTTCGACGAGACCGGGCCCTACACGGTGTCGACAGGCGCCTCGGAGTGCGCCACCTGAGCTAGCTCGCGGCGGGGGTGGTGATCTCCACCATTACGGGGTGGTGGCAGGCGACGAAGTGGTCGGCGTTGCCGACCTGCTCGCTGACCGGCTCGACCTCCCTGCAGACGTCGGTCGCCTTCGGGCAGCGGGTGTGGAACCGGCAGCCGCTCGGAGGCGCCGTCGCGGAGGGCAACTCGTCGCCGATGTCGCCCTCCTCTACGTCCACCGTGGGGGCCGGCTCGGGAATGGAGGCCAGTAGAGCCCGGGTGTAGGGGTGAGCGGGGCGGGAGTAGATCTCATCGGTGGTGCCGATCTCGCACACCTTGCCCAGATACATCACCACGATCCGGTCGCTGACGTTCTTCACCACCGACAGGTCGTGGGAGATGAACATCACGGTCAAGCCGTAACGGCTCTTCATGTCCTGCAGCAGGTTCAGGATCTGGGCCTGGATCGACACGTCGAGCGCCGACACCGGCTCATCGCAGATCAGCACCTTGGGATCGAGGGCCAGGGCCCGGGCGATACCGATGCGCTGGCACTGACCGCCTGAGAACTCGTGCGGGCGCCGGTCGCCGTACCTCGACTCCACACCGACGGCATCCATCAACTCGTCGATGCTGTCACGGGTCCAGGTGCCGATGTCGTCGCCCCACACGGCCAGACCCTCCGAGATCACATCGCGCACCCGGCGGCGAGGGTTGAGCGACGAGATCGGATCCTGGAAGATCATCTGCAGCCGGGGCCGCACCCGGCGAAGATCCTCGCCCTTGAGACCGGCGAGATCCTGGTCCTCGAAGAGCACTTCGCCGTCGGTGATGTCGACCAGGCGGATGATGGCTCGCGCCACCGTCGACTTGCCGCAACCGGACTCGCCGACGATGCCCAGGGTCTCGCCCTCCGCGACGTCGAAGGTGACCTCCGACACAGCGTGCACGACGCGGTCGCGACCCGCGGGAAACTGCACCACGAGGTCCTTCACCCGCAACAGCACATCGTCGCGCTCACGCAGCTGCGCATGGCCCGAACCCGCCATCAGTCGCTCCCTACGTCGCTTTCGGAGACCGGCAGCCCGGCGGCGGTCACGTTCGCAGCCTTGTTGGCCGCTATCGCGGCTGCGCCTCGCTCGGTGCCCGTCGGGTGGTGGCACGCGAAGCGGTGCAGCCCCACCAGCCCGCTCAAGGCGGGAACGCTGCTGAGGCAGTCGCTCTGGGCGTAGAGGCAGCGGGGCGCGAAGGAGCACGCTTCGGGCGGGTTGATCAACTCGGGCGGGCGGCCCGGGATCGGATCGAGCCGGTGGCCGGCAGGATCGTCGATACGGGGGATGGAGCGCAGCAGCGCCTCGGTGTAGGGATGGCGCATATCGAAGAACAGCGTGCGCGCGTCGGCGGTCTCCACCACCCGGCCCGCGTACATCACGGCCACATCGTCGGCCCGGCCGTGAGCAACGCCGAGATCGTGGGTGATGATGATCATCGACATCCCCCGCTCACGGCGCAGCTCGTCGAGCAGGTCGAGCAGATGCTTCTGCACGGTGACGTCCACGGCGGTGGTGGGCTCGTCCGCGATCAGCAGACGGGGCTGGCAGGCCAGCGCCATGGCGATGACCACCCGCTGGCGCAGCCCTCCCGAGAGTTCGTGGGGGTACTGGTTCACCCTTCGCGCCGGTTCGGGCAGGCCCACCGAACCGAGCAGTTCCACCGCCTCCTGCAGCGCCTCGCGGCGCGACCGGCCGAGGTGGTAGCGCA
>JAJDZO010000150.1 GCA_022824605.1 Acidimicrobiia bacterium | reverse complement strand
GTCAGCAACGTGAACCAGACGTTGTCGGCCTCGGTGATGGTGCGGCCCAGAGGATGCTGGTACACGTCGCCCACCTCGAAGTCCTCGAAGTAGCGGCCCTCCCAGCCGGGCTTCACTGTCGGTGGAGTGTCTGTCATCGCGCTGCTCCTGCGAGTTCGACCGAGGCCTCGGAATCCGCGGCGGCCAGCACCGGACCCACGATGTCGAGCAGCCGCCGTTGAAACACGGTGATGCGCAGCTCTGACGCATGCAGTGGACCAGGCGTGTAGCCACGCGACTGCACGCCGATCTGCATCCTCTCGCACACCTCGAAGTCCTCACGCTGCACCCTCGACAGCAGCTCCGTGCCAGCGCGCACATCGGCGTCGGCGTCGTGGGACAGGCTCAGCACCCGGGCGCGGGTGGTGGCCGGGCCGGTGGGTGTCCACCACATGACGGTCGCGCCTCCGGTGGGGAAGCCGATCACGTGCAGGTTGGGGAACACGAAGCATCCCAACGAGCCCTCCACCGCAGGGCCGGACAGCCCGGGCCGCGGTTGCGGCGGCAGGGCCGACGCCTTCCAGGGGACCGACGCCACCGCGGTGGTGCCGCCCGCCTGCTCACCGAGCCCTTCCAGCTCCACCAGGTCGGCGATCGACTCTCCGTGGACCATCCCGAGGTGGTAGTCGCAGATGGCGTTGTCCATCACCAGCTTCCAGTTGGCCGCGATCGGGTCGTCGAGGAAGGCCCCGAGCCCCATCGTGGCGATGTCGTGGCCGGCCAGCAGCTCGGGAACGCCCTCGAGGTAGTCGATGAGCGCAGGCGCGTCGCCGGTGACGTTCACGAAGATGAGGCCCTCCCACACGTCGAGGCGCAACTCATGCAAGCCGTATTCGGACACGTCCACCGGGGTGGCGAAGCCCCGCTGCCGGGGGACGGCCAACAACTGCCCGTCGAGCCCGAACGTCCAGCCGTGGTAGCCGCAGACCAGGCGGCGCCCGCAGTTGCCTCGACCTTCGGCGATCAGGCTCGCCCGGTGGGGGCATACGTTGGAGAAGGCCCGCAGCACGCCGTCGGGGTTGCGCACCACCAGCACCGGCTCGACGCCGATGGTGTCGGCCAGGAAGTCGCCCGGGTTCCGCACCCACTGCTCATGGCCCACGAACACCCAGCTCGACGGGAACACCCAGTCCAGTTCGGCCCGGTAGAACGCCTCGGAGCGGTAGGCCTCCGGCGCCATCATGCCGTTGGCAGCAACCCCGAGCATTGCCGCAGAGTATGAACATCGTCGATCACACGCCAACCAGGGCGCAACAAGGTTCCGACACAGCCGGACCACCCGGCCTCTCCGGAGTCGCCTCGGGCCTCACCGGGTATTGCGCAGTCTCCGACCCTCGGGCCTTGTGCCCGCCGGCGGTCGGCGTGTTGCCGTGCGTCACATGGGTGGCCCGCGGGCCCGCGCTTAGGACTGGGGGAACGCTCTTGGTTAGCATCGCCGCTTGTGTCTGTTTTCGCCGCGCTCCATGCCTGTGCCGCGCTGCTGCTGGTGGTGGCGGGGGTAGCCAAGCTGTGGAGGCCTGCCGCCGCCGTGGCGGACCTGCTCGGCCTTCGGGCTTCGACCCCGGTGGCCCGGCTCGTCGGAGGATGCGAGGCCGCGGTTGGTGTCGCCGCGCTGACCGTCGGCGGTGCAGCCTCGTGGGCGACGGGGCTGCTGTACGCGGCCTTCTCGGTGGTCGTTCTGCGGGCCATGGCCGCGGATGCACCTTCGTGTGGCTGCTTCGGCTCGCTCGATGCGCCACCGTCCTGGGTGCATGTGGGCGGGAATCTGGCCCTGGGTGCGGTCTCCTTCGCTGCGGCCGCCAAAGGCAGCGCCCCGCTTGGCGCAATCATGCACGAGGTGGGCGACAGTCCCGCCGTGGGGCTGTTGCTCGCGGTGGAGATCGTCGTGGTGGCCGGGCTGAGCTTGGTGTGCTTCACGGCGCTGCCTGAGGCTCTCGGTGTGCGGAACCGGCGAGATGAGGGCACCTTGTTCCGAGCGGTGCCTCCGCTGAGTTCGGCAGGTCGCCGGTGAGTCGCAAGCTCGTTGAGCGGGTCTCGCGGGTGGTGGACCGGAGCGGGGGACGTCGGGGGTTCCTGCGCAAGTCGGCCATGGCGGCCACTGCGATGGCGGTGGCTCCGGTCGCCTACGCCATCCGGCCCACCACCGCGGAGGCGGCCATCGTGTTGTGCAAGGGGCATCAGTGCAGACCAGGTGCCCTGTGCTGTGATGGCTACAGCGAGTTCTGCTGCAAGCTGACCGGTGAGAACCTCTGCCCGCCGAACACCATCGTCGCCGGATGGTGGAAGGTCGACGATTCGAGCTTCTGTGATCTGAACGGTCCGAGCCCTCGCTACTACATGGACTGCAATTTCACCTGCGAAGATCGTTCCGGCTGTGGGTGCCGATCGAACGGCTTCTGTGATCGGGGATGCACGCCGGCCAGATGCCAGTGTTCCGGCGGCTGCGACACCCGCAAGTCGGAGTGCATCCGGTTCCGCTACGGGCAGTGCAACCAGGAGGTGTGCGTCGGCCAGCTGATGTGCCGGATCGTCACCTGCGTGCCTCCCTGGACATGGGATCCGGCCTGTGCCAGTTCGCCGGTGCTCAGCGACCCTGGCACCCGCTGGCATGACCGGCCGTGCCTGCACGACGGCTTCAACGACGTGCCGCCCCGCGCCTACTACGCCCCCGCGGTGAAGTGGATGGCCGACGAGGGCATAACCACCGGCATGAAGCACGACCTGTTCGGTCCCGACGAACTGGTGACACGGGCCCAGTTCGCCACGTTCCTGTGGCGCTACGAGGATCGGCCCCAGGCTGCGTCCAGCTTCGAGTTCAGCGATGTGGAGGCGGGAACCCCTTACGCCCATGCGGTGGCGTGGATGGTGGATCGAGGGATAACCAAGGGTCGGGCACTGGGCCGGTTCGAACCGTCGAGCACCGTGACACGGGCGGAGTCCATTGTGTTCCTGCACCGCTTGGCGGGCAGGCCGCGGGGCGACGGACGGATCGAGTTCTCCGATGTCAGCGACGACGCCTGGTACCGCGAGGCTCTGGCGTGGGCTCTCGATCACAACATCGATTGGTGGGCGCAACACCGGGACTTCGAGCCCCAGAAGCCCGCCACACGAGCCGAGACCGCCGCCCTGCTGCACGGATACCACCTCCGTCCGGCGCCAAAGCCGAGCGTGGTGGCGTCGTGATCGTCGAGCTTGCGGCGGCGGTGGTGGCGTCGTGACGGTCGTGGTGCTGTTGTTGGCCGTTGCGGTGGGGGTGCTGGCACTGCTGGTGTTCGGGCTGCTGCGGACCCACGCCGAGATTCTGCGGGCCCTCGACCGGGCGGGCATCAGCCTCGACGGTGGCCAGACCGTAAGTCCTGCCCCGCAGGCCGGGCAGGACCGCTCGGTCAACGGCGTTGCCTCCGATCCGGCCGCCGCCCGGGATCTGGTGGGGACGGTGCCGGCCGGAGGACCCACCAAGATCGCCGTCAGCGGCGTGGAGCGCTTCACGCTGCTGGCGTTCCTGTCGCCTGGGTGCCGCACCTGCAAGCGGTTCTGGGAGGCCTTCGCTGAGCCGGATCTCGAGTTGCCCGGCGGCAACACACGGCTGGTGATTGTGGGACAGGATCCTGCCCACGATTCGGAGTCGGCCATGGCCGAGCTGGTTCCGCCGGGAGTCAAGGCTGTGCTGTCGTCGGCCGCGTGGGAGGACTACGACGTTCCCGGCTCGCCGTACTTCGTGCTGGTACACGGCCCCGACGGTCGGGTTGTGGGTGCGGGCAGTGCGTTGCGCTGGGAGCAACTGCGCGATCTGTTGCAGCAGGCACTGAACGACGCCGGCCTGGCGGATCGGTCCGAAGGATCGCCGTCGACGATGCATGTCGATCATTCCGGGCGGTCGCCGTCGGTGATGCAGGCTGACCAGTCCGGTCAATCCCCGTCGCCGACTGCGGCCGGAAGCTCCGGACGCAGCCGGGAACTGCGAGCCGATCAAGCGTTGCGATCGGCGGGCGTGAGGCCCGGCCACCCGAGCCTCTACCGGCGGTGGCCGGACTCCAACGGCGGCAACGGCGCCGACCCAGCCGGAACCGGCGCCGATCAATGACGGCGGTGCTGGTCATCGGGGCCGTCGCGGCGGTGGCTGCGGGGGTGCGGTCCACCTGGTCGCCTTGAGGCATGTCGATGCTCACCAGCATCAGCCCGCTCGGTGAGCGGGCCCGGGGAAATCGTTGGGCAGTGACCGTGGTGTGGCTGGGCTTGGGCGCGCTGGCCGGAGGTGCGGCTCTAGGCGCGGGCCTCGGCGCGCTGGGCCGAGCGTCGGTCGCGGTAGCGGACAGCGAGGTTCGGCTGATCCTGCTGGCCGTCGCGTGCGGTGCCGCCGCGGCCTGGGATCTGTCGGGTCGACGGTTTGCGGGCCGCCGGCAGGTGAACGAGGACTGGCTGGTCGCCTACCGGTCGTGGGTGTACGGAGCCGGTTTCGGCCTGCAACTCGGCGCGGCGGTGGCGACCGTGGTCAACACCGCTCTGGTGCCTGTGTTCATGCTGGCGGCGCTGTTGACGGCCGACGTGACCTCGGGACTGCTGATTGGAGGGGCCTTCGGTGCGACCCGAGGCATGAGCCTGGCAATGGGTCGCCGGGTACGCACCCCCGAGGATCTGCGGAACCTGCATCGCCGTCTCGATCAGAACGCCGAACGGATCCGCCACGCTGGAGCAGGGGTTGCAGCCGCCCTCGGCGGCGCGGCAGCCGCTGGCCTGCTGACCCTGTGACCGGTCGAACCGGCGAACCGACGTGAGCAGGCTGGCGGCTCACGGGGTGAGCATCGACGTGCCCGCGGGCTGGGAGGCCGAGCTGTCGACCCAGCCCGACCCGGCCGTGCTCGACTCCGGCCTGGAGTCCTCAGGTGCTTCGCTGGTGGTGGTGCATGCTGCCAACTTCTCGTTGCCGGCCGAGCGGGGCGACTACGGGTCGGGTGCGGTCGAGGTGATGGACCGCAACGGGATCTTCGTCACGCTGGTGGAGTTCGACCCTGCATCGGCCACATCGAGGCTGTTCTCCCATCAGGGCCTCCCCAGCCGACTGGCCCCTGGCGACTTCGCGCCGGACCAACTGCACCTGTCGCTGCCGGGCCAGGCCGGCGTGCAGGTGTTCTTCCATGTGGGGTCGCGGGCGTTCTGCCTCTACGCGGTGATCGGCTCGTACTCGATGCGATCCGTGCTGGTGCCCGAACTAAACCGGATGCTCTCAGGCTTCAGCGTCCACTGACCCACATCGCCGCGGGTTTACAGCGAGTCGCCGTTGTGGAGGATGCCGTAGACGTCGGTTCGGCGGTCGGCGCGGGGTTGGATCAGCTCGCTGCGAGCCTGGGCGCGCCGGGCCTCGGTCAGGTCGATTTCAGCGACCTCGAGCTGCTCTCGTCTCGTGGACAGCGGCCCCGCCGCCATCCGGCCGTAGGGGTCGGCCACCACCGACGAGCCGAGCAGTTCCACACCGTCGCCCGCGCCCACCTGTGAGGTGCAGGCGATGAACACCTGGCTCAGGTTGGCCTGTACCAGCGCCCCCTCGGCGTGGGCTATCAGCTCACCGTCTAGGTACTGGCGCCGGTCGAAGCCGCGCACCCAGGCGGTGGGCACACAGATCAGATCGGCGCCTCGCAGGGCCAGCACCCGCACAACCTCCACGAAGCGCAGGTCGTAGCAGATGCACAGCCCGATAGTGCCGTAAGCCGTCTCGACCACGCTCAAGCCGGCGTCGCCGGGAGTGAAGCAGTGCTTCTCGACATCGAAAAGGTGCAGCTTGCGGTAATGGGCGACCACACCGCTCGAGTCCACCGCCACCGCGGTGTTGTAGATGTCGTCGCCCGAGCGCTCGCAGAAGCCTCCGACGACCAGACCTCGATGGCGTTCGGCCTGCTGTTGCCAGGCTGAGACGGTCGGGCCGTCGAGGGTCTCAGCCAACGGCTCGAGGGCGGCGCGGTCGGTGGTGTACCACGGCACCGCCATCTCGGGCACAACCACGATGTCGGCACCCTCGCCCAACAGCGAGGCGACCGCATCGACACTGGCCTTCCGGTTGGCCTCAGCGGCCCCCGGCCGGCTGAGAAGCTGCGCCAACCCGATGCGAGTCATCGGCTCGCACCCTACTGGCCGTCCCCGCCACCTCTGCGATTCGTTGTCTCAACCGTCCAGTGGGGGGTAGTAGGTGTCGCCCACCGTGCGTCCGCCGTTTCCGTTGGGGCGACTGAGCTTTCCGTCGAGGGTCTGCTGAGCGAGTTGGTTGGCGCTGCCGACCGACTCCAAGGCGAGGTAGCCGAGGTAGTCCGAGAAGGCCCTCAGGTTGCCTGCGTCGGCCCCCTCCAATGCGACGATGTAGGCCGGTTTGTTCTGTGCCGAGATCACCGGCGGCGGGATGGACCGCTTCACGTACGCCCAGGCCATCAGCAGCCTCGACACCCGGCCGTTGCCGTCCTGGAAGGGATGGGTGC
>JAJDZO010000047.1 GCA_022824605.1 Acidimicrobiia bacterium | reverse complement strand
GGGCTTAGAGGCAGCGCGGATAGGTGCAGACCCGTCGCATCGTGACGGGGTGACTCCCGCTCTTGTTCGCTGCGCTCACGGGCCGCTCGGGCCACGGCCTCGCCCGTATGCGCCGGACTGGTCCGCCTATTCGCTCGGCCTCTTTGGCCTGTTGGACCTTTAGTTCTATGTCTACGCCGGCGGGGACTTCTAGGCGCTGGAGGGTGTCAACCGTCTTCTTGGACGGCTCGAGGATGTCGAGCAGCCGCTTGTGGATGTGCATCTCGAAGTGCTCGCGGGAGTCCTTGTCCTTGAACGGCGAGCGCACCACCGTGTAGCGATGCTTCTCGGTGGGCAGCGGCACCGGACCGCTGAAGCTCGCCTGGGTGCGCTTGACCGTCTCGACGATCTTCTTGGTGGACTGATCGAGGATCTCGTGGTCGTAGGCCTTGAGCCTGATCCTCACCCGGTGCTTCGGCGCTGCCATCGGTACCGTCCGATCCGCTCTCTAACCTGCCGCCAGAACCCGTGCTGCTACTTGAGGATCTTGGTGACCGAGCCGGCGCCCACCGTGCGGCCGCCCTCTCGGATAGCGAAGCGCAGGCCCTCGTCCATGGCGATCGGGCTGATCAGATCGACATGCATCACGGTGTTGTCGCCGGGCATGCACATCTCGATCCCCTCGGGCAGGGTGATCGTGCCGGTCACGTCGGTGGTGCGGAAGTAGAACTGAGGCCGGTAGTTCGAGAAGAATGGCTTGTGGCGGCCGCCCTCCTCCTTGCTCAGCACGTACACCTGGGCCTCGAACTCGGTGTGGGGGGTAATGCTCTTGGGCGCAGCCAGCACCTGGCCCCGCTGCACCGCCTTCTTGTCGATGCCACGCAGCAGGGCGCCGATGTTGTCGCCGGCCTCGCCGCGATCGAGGATCTTGCGGAACATCTCCACGCCGGTGCAGGTGGTCTCCTGGGTGTCACGCAGGCCGACGATCTCGACCTTGTTGCCCGTCTCGACCACGCCCTGCTCGACCCGGCCGGTGACCACGGTGCCTCGACCGGTGATGGTGAACACATCCTCGATCGGCATAAGGAACGGCTTGTCGATGTCTCGCTCGGGCGTGGGCACGTAGCTGTCCACCGCCTCCATCAGTTCGACCACCTGCTGAGCGGCCGCATCGTCTCCGTCGAGGGCCTTCAGGGCCGACACGCCGATCACCGGGGTGTCGTCGCCGGGGAAGTCGTACTCGTCGAGCAGCTCACGCACCTCCAGCTCGACCAGTTCGAGGATCTCCTCGTCGTCGACCATGTCCACCTTGTTGAGGGCCACCACGATGCTGGGCACGCCCACCTGGCGGGCGAGCAGCACGTGCTCGCGGGTCTGGGGCATGGGGCCGTCCGCGGCCGAGACCACCAGGATGGCGCCGTCCACCTGGGCCGCGCCGGTGATCATGTTCTTGATGTAGTCGGCGTGACCGGGCATGTCGACGTGGGCGTAGTGCCGGTTGTCGGTCTCGTACTCGACGTGGGCGACGTTGATCGTGATGCCGCGCTCACGCTCCTCGGGGGCGTTGTCGATCTTGTCGAACTCGGTGAACTGGGTTCCCTCGACTTTGTCGGCCAGCACGCGGGTGATGGCGGCTGTCAGGGTGGTCTTGCCGTGGTCGATGTGGCCCATAGTCCCCACGTTGACGTGAGGCTTGGTCCGCTCGAACTGCTCCTTGGCCATGGGTGGTTCCTCTTGTGGTCGGTTGGTTGAGAACTTCGGATCACTCGCCGCGTACGCGGGCGACGATCTCGGATTGAACGCTCGCGGGAGTGGGCTGGTACGAGTCGAACTGCATCGTGTACGTCGCTCGCCCCTGCGTGCGTGACCGAAGGTCGGTACTGTATCCGAACATCTCCGCAAGCGGCACCTGCGCGCCGATCACCTGGTTGGTGCCGCGCCGCTCGGTGCCCCGCACCTGACCGCGGCGCGCGTTGATGTCGCCGACGACGTCGCCGAGGTAGTCGTCGGGGGTGACGATCTCCACAGACATCACCGGCTCGAGCATCACCGGCTTCGCCTTTCTGGCGACCTCGCGGAACCAGCCGCCGCCCGCGATCTTGAACGCCATCTCCGAGGAGTCCACGTCGTGGGTGCGGCCGTCGGTGAGCGTGACCTTCACATCCACCGTCGGGAATCCGGCCAGCACGCCGTTGCTCATCGCCTCGCGGATGCCGTCGTCGACCGGCTTGATGAACTCGCGGGGAATGGCGCCGGCGCGGATGGTGCTCTCGAACTCGTACTGACCGCCGGGGTTGGGCTCGATGGTGGCGGTCACCACCGCAAACTGCCCGGACCCGCCCGTCTGCTTCTTGTGGACGAAGGTGTGGCCGGCCACCGCGGCGGACAGCGTCTCACGGTAGGCGACCTGGGGCTTGCCCACGTTGGCCTGCACGTTGAACTCGCGCAGCATGCGGTCGACCAGCACCTCGAGGTGCAGTTCGCCCATCCCGGCGATGATGGTCTGCGCGGTGTCGGCGTCGGTGCGCACCCGGAAGGTCGGATCCTCCTCGGAGAGAGCGACCAGCGCCTTGGACATCTTGTCCTGATCGGCTTTCGACCTGGGCTCGACCGCCACGTCGATCACCGGATCGGGGAACTCCAGATTCTCCAGAGCGACGGGGTGTGCGGGAGCACAGAGCGTGTCACCGGTGCGGCAGTCCTTGAGCCCGATGGCCGCCGCGATGTCGCCCGCGGCCGCCGAGTCGAGGTCCACGCGGTCGTTGGCGTGCATCTCGAGGATGCGTCCGATGCGTTCGGTGCGGCCACTGCGGGTGTTGAGCACCGCCGCGCCCTTGGCCAGCGTGCCGCTGTAGACGCGGAAGTATGTGAGCTTGCCCACATGCGGGTCGGTGGCGATCTTGAAGGCCAGCGCGGCCAGAGGCTCGGAGTCGTCAGCACAGCGGGTGACCTCGACGCCCGAGCGAGGCTCGGTGCCGGTGACTGCGGCTACATCGCTGGGCGACGGCAGGTAGTCGATCACCGCGTCGAGCAGGGCCTGCACGCCCTTGTTCTTGAAGGCCGAGCCGTTGAGGACGGGCACCAGGCCGCCGCTGATGGTTCCGGCGCGGATCGCGGCGGCGATCTCGGCTGGACTGATCTCGGCGTCGTCGAGGAACTTCTCGAGCAGGGTCTCGTCGTAGTCCGACAGGGTCTCGAGCAGGTCGTGACGGTAGAGCTCGGCCTCCTCGATCATGTCGTCGGGGACGTCGGTCTCGGTCCAGGTCACGCCGAGGTCCTCGCCCGACCAGACGCGGGCTCTCATGCGGACCAGGTCGATGAT
>JAJDZO010000333.1 GCA_022824605.1 Acidimicrobiia bacterium | reverse complement strand
GTGCGTGCGCAACCTGGGCGAGGTGGCCGAGATGTTCTACGACCATCCGCTGCACCTGGGGCTGCTGGCCGGGCCCGACTACTCCACCGCCATCGTGTCGGTCACCAACCCTGAACTGGTGGACTTGGCCGCGAAGACTCTGGCCCCCCACGCCGACGTCCACGGCTTTGTGACGGTGAAGGACATCATGGACGCCCTCAACCCGCTGGAAGGGTCGATCTACCTGGAGTCGTTGGAGTACACCCGCATCGCCCGCAAGATGTGCACGCTGATGTACGGGAAGTACCCGCATCCGTCCACGCTGGTGCCCGGCGGCGTGTCCACCACCGTCAGCACCACGACCTTCAACGAGTACTACGCCAACCTCGGGTTGATCTTCGACTACGCCAAGCGGTTGGCCGGGATCTGGGACGACCTCTGCGATTTCTTCCTGGAGGCCAACCCCGCCTACTCCGATGTGGGTCTGCGACCGTCGAACCTGATCCAGACCGGGATCTGGGACGACGTCGAGACCTACGACGCCACCTACGCCAATATCGACGCCTGGGGCCAGGCCCGCTACTCGGCGCCGGGAATCGTCAAGGACGGCGAACTCCTCACCACCAAGCTCACCGAGATCAACATGGGCATTGAGGAGTTCGTGGAGCACTCCTACTACGAGGACTGGACCAGCAACGGCAACGGCAGCGGCAACGGTCACGTACCGTTCCCCACCGACGCGCTCGGCAACCCGCTATCGCCCTACCACGCCTGGAACAAGGAGACCATCCCCCGCCCCGAAGGAAAGAACTTCAAGGAGAAGTACTCCTGGGACACGGCCCCCCGCTGGGACCGCACCGCCATGGAGACCGGCGTCTACGGACGCATGTGGACCACCGCCATGGCTCAGCAGTTGCCCGACAACCCCTACATCGAGGCCACCGGCGACGGGCTGCGCATGCTGCTGCCCGCCCACGACCTGCCCGAGACCGAGCTGTTCTGGAAGGTGCCGGCCAAGCTCAACGCCTTCGAGCGCAACCGCGGCCGGGCCTACGGAGTGGCCTTCACCGCCGCCATCGGGATGATCTGTCTGATGCAGGCCTTCGAGTACTGGCGCAAGGGCGAGACGAAGGTGTCGACGCCGTTCAAGGTTCCCCGCGACGAGCGGGTGTCCGCCGGTTTCTGGGAGGCCGGACGGGGGTATCTGACCCACCACATGCACATGGACAAGGGCCGCCTGATCAACTACCAGATCAACACGCCGTCCACCTGGAACGCCTCGCCGCGCGACCCCTTCGGCAACCCCGGGCCTTACGAGCAGGCCATCATCGGGACGCCGATACTGGAGAGCGTCGCCGACGACGACATCAAGGGCATCGACATCCTGCGGTCGATCCGCAGCTTCGACCCGTGCATGCCGTGCACCACTCACATGGACACGGGACGAGGGATCATCACCCGCGAAGTCAACTCGTGCGGGTGCACACTGGAGTGATGCAGGCCGCAGCCGACGGCACTTCCCACAGTTCTTCGAGTCCAGCGATAGCACCCCTCCACGACGCCGCGGGCGCCGGTGTGCTGGCGAATCCTGCGATGTTGGCGGGACGAGACGAGGCGCTCGACACCTTGCTGGGCCCTGGCGCTCAGGTGCGGCCCGGACGAGGCGCCGCCGGGCCGGGCTGCACGCTGGTGGGAGGCATCGGCCTGCCATGGCTGCGCGACCTGGACTTCGGCACCAACTGGCTGGCTCGGGCGGCGACGCTGGTGTGGCCCGACGATGTGGTGCTCGAGGATCTGTCGTACGCGGCGCACCGCGTGATGCACCGCCTGGAGGAGCTGGAGCCTCGGCGGGTGGTGCTGCTGGGATGCATGCCTCGTGACGCCGGGGCGCCGGGCACGATCCGGCGCTACCGGATGTCGGAGCTTCCCGCGGTCGATCCCGACGAGGTGCATGAGCGCTTGGGCGAGGCGGTCGGGGGCATAGTCGACCTCGACCACACCTTGGCCGTGTGCCGGCATTGGAAGGTGCTGCCCGACGACACGGTGGTGATCGAGGTGGAGCCGGCCGACAGCGAGTTCGGATGGGGATTCTCGCAACCGGTGGAGGACGCGGTGGACAAGGTGCTCGACATGGTCCGCCACGAGGTGTCGCGTTGAGCGAGCCGGTCTCACCGGCGCGCTGGCGGGCGCGCTAGGGACTGGATCGTGACCGCGCCCGACGAACTGGCCTACGCCGAGATTCTGGAGCGAGCGACTGAGCTGGCCACCAGCCTGTTGGAGCACGGCGATGAGCGGGTGGGCGCCGACGCCGAGGAGCTGCTCGACTGGCTCGACGCCTATCACCGGGAGGGCCTGGGGCGGCTGGTCGAGATGGTTCGGCAGTGGCGGGGCGAGCTGTTCCTGGAGCAGGCCGCTCTGGATCCGGTGGTGGGCGAGCTGCTGGCCACCTACGGCCTCGGCACCGACACCGACTCGGCTGCGGCGGAGCGGGTCGTGCAGCTGGCCCTCGACGAGGTCCGCCCCTACATCCACTCCCACGGTGGCGAGATGGAGGTGGTCTCGGTCAACGACGGCGTGGTGAAGCTGCGCATGCACGGCACGTGCAACGGATGCACCGCAGCCGACGACACCGTGACCCGCCGCATCGAGGTGTCTTTGCGAGAGCACTGGATCGACTTCCGGCGAGTCGAGACGGAGGAGCACACCGAGGCGCCCCACCCGCCGCCGAGCCCCGGCGAGATCTCCACCGGCCTGACCATCGGACCCCGCCGGTGATGACCGCGGCGACGAAGCCGGACGAGGACGCAGCGGACGCGGGCGAGGCGGCGATGGGCGCGGCGGACGAGGGCGAGGCAGCGGTGGGCGCGGCGGACGCGGGCGAGGCAGCGGTGGGCGCGGCGGATGAGGGTGGCGTGAGCGATCTCTGCTTCGCCGCCCGGGCGCTGGCCCAGTCCCATGCGATGACCGAAGCCGCGCACCGTTACCGGCAGGAGTGCGTGGAGTCCGAGCGCAGCCGCCAGCGCGCCAGCGAGCTGGCTGACTGGGCCGGAACCGCGCTGCTGGTGGGCTACTGCCTGCGCCGCACCGAAGAGCAGCGTGTCGGCACAGAGCCGCCCGCCGAGGCGGCCCCTGCCGGCGGCGAGATCGACCTCGTGCGGGTTGCCGCGCTCAGCGAGGCGCTGCGGGTGGGCGACGCCGACCGGGTTTCTCTGCTGCCCGCCCAGGTGACCGTGGCCGCGCTCGACCGGATCATCGCCACCGAGCTGGACAAGCGGCAAGAGCACCTGCGTGAGCAGCTCGACGACGAGGGCTGGTCCGAGCTCGAGGACTACATCGCCTGGTGGGTGATCCACGGCTACGCCCTGCGGGCCAGCGAGTGCGCAGCGCGGTGACGCCGCCACGGGTGCTGGTGGTCGGTGTGGGCAACGTCCTGCACGGCGACGACGGATTCGGCGTCGAGGTGGTCAAGCGGCTCGGTGAGCGGCGCCTGCCTGCGGGCGTGACACTGGCCGAGACCGGCATCGGCGGCATCCATCTCGTTCACGAGCTGATGGCGGGGTACGACGCTTTGGTGGTGGTCGACGCGGTGGACCGCAACCGAGAGCCCGGCACGGTGATGGTGATCGACGCCGAGGTGATCGACGTGGGTGAACTGCCCGTCGACGAGCGCCATGGCCTGCTCGCCGACATGCACCTGGCCACTCCCGAGCGGGCCCTCATGGTGGCCAAAGCGGCCGGGGTGCTCCCCGAGCGCACGATCATCGTCGGCTGCCAGCCCGAGCAGATCGACACGCTGGGCATCGGGCTCACGGCGCCTGTGACCGAGGCCGTGGATCGCGCCGCCGCCGAGATCGAACGCTGCGTGCTCGAACTCGGCACGATCACCCGCGCCGAGGTCATCACCGATGCCGAAGTCGAAGTCGAAGGGATTGAGCGCTGCGTGCTCGAACCCGGCTCAGCGGATCGTCCGCTGCCATGAGCGTGGAGGATCTTGAGGCGGCTCTCACGTCTGTGCGTCTCGCCGAGGCACCCGACGACTGGGCGCTGGCCGCGTACCGGCTGGCGGTGGCTCGATCAGAGGCGGCTGGCCGCCCTGAAGACATCGATCAAGCGCTGGAACTGCTCGACAAGGCAGCCCGAGTCCTCACCGCCGAACGAGCGCCTCTCGAACACGGGCGCATCCTCACCGCGGCGGCGAACTGCCACCGCAGCGCCGGTCGTGCCGAGAGAGCGCTCGAGTGGTTCGAGCGGGCGGCCGAATTGCTGTCGTCCCGTGCGCCGGTGAACGAACAGGCGGGCGCTCTGATCAACGTGGGCTTGGCCCGTTGCGAAGCCGGAAAGCCCGCGGCCGCAGTGGACGTTCTTGATCGAGCCGTTGATCTGATCCGGATATCGCAGCCGGCGTTGGTCTCAACCAACGATGACGACCTCACCGGCGACGACGGCCGCTCCGAGCAACAAGCCGTCGCCGACGACGAGGGCGGCTCCGTGCAGGACATCGACGATGAGGTGAGCCGGCTGCTCGGCGCGGCCCTCATTAATCGGGCGCAGGCCCGCCAGGCGCTCGGCAGTGACGACGATCTGCATTCAGCCATCACCGACTATCAGGCCGCGGCCGCCGCCCTGCCGGCCGCGTCGCTACAAGCAGGCATGGCCGCCCATGGGCTCGGTGCGACCATCCTCGAACTCTGCGGACGGGGGGCAGCCCTGTGGGAGCCGAATGACGCCGTCGAGGCGTTCGAACAGTCCCTCAGCGTGCTCGGCCATCACAGCTTCCCGTTCCATCACGCGGTGGCGAGGCACAGCCTGGCGTTGGCCTATGAGGCGAGGGGCCGACCCGGCGACCTGGCCCGGTCCCTCAACAGCGTCCATGCTGGCGTCGCGGTGTTCGACCCTCGCCTGCACGCCACCCATTGGCGCACAGCCCACGCCACTCTCGCTCGCATCGAGGCCAAGCTCGACGTAGACGAACATGAGGCTGAGGCAGATACCCGCGGGCCACGAACCGGCCGCTTGATCCATGTGGCCCGACTGCTGGCACACACGACGGAGACGGAGCGTGAAACGCTGCTGCGCGACCGGCTTCTGCGCGCCTCGACACTTCCCCCCACGGCGATGCGCGCCGACCTTGAAGCGCTGATCGGATCGGTGGCGGCGCTGGGTGCCAACGAACACCGCGAAGTGCTGCGCACCATGATCGGAGTGCTGATGGAGTTGCCTGATGAGTTGCTCGAAGCCGCCTGCGGGGTGCTGTGCCTGGTCCACCGCGGCCACGACTTGGCCGAGCGGTTGGACGAGACGCTCGACGCGGTCATCAACGACCGGCTCTTCGGTCCGCAGCGGATCCGCGTCCGCGACCTGCTGGAAGCCAACGGGTGGGTGCGCCCATGATGAGAACCGCGCCCGTTTCGGAACCCGTCTCGGCGCCGCGGCCCTCAACGAGCGGCTCCTTGTGCCCATGACCGTCGCCGAGGAGGTCGCTCAGGTGTCGCGGGTCATCGATCGGCTTCGTGGAGGGTTGACCCGCCGATGACCGAACCCCAACCGGGTGTCACCGAACAAGCCAGAGCGTTCATCCACGCCATCGTGTGGGCCGAGCACACGACGCTTTGGGATCTGCTCAGCGACGACGGTCGCGCCACGGCGCTGGCGGTAGCGGTACGAAACGGCCTCGACCGGGTTGTCGCGGGCCGGATCCGTGACGATCTCGCCGATCCGGTCGAACGGGATCGGTTCCTTCAACAGCTGGTGGCAGGACTGCGCCGTGACCTCCGCAGTGTCGAGTTGACCGCTCTCACCGTTACCGAGAGCACCTGCGCGGCCGGAGGCACGGTCATGGTCGACCTCCAGACGCCGTCGAAGCTGCCCGGCATCGATGTCTGGCCCGCGGGCCGGCTCGTCCTCAGCCACGATGCGCACCGCGGCTGGCTAGTGGACCGCCTGGAGCCCAGGCTGGCCGGTCCATGACCCCTCCGACGAAGACCGTCGCTGTGGCGCCCACCGAGGCAAGCTTCGAGCCCAGGCTGGCCGGTCCATGACCCCTCCGACGAAGACCGTCGCTGTGGCGCTGTCCGTCGAGGCGCTGATGCACCAGTGGGCCCGCCAGTCGCAGGCGCCCGCGGGCGCGGCGGTTATCGCCGAAACCGAGATCGCCGCTCGACGTCGCGGCGGTATCGAGTGGCGCACCCCCGACGCCGTTTCCGTCAGCGTGCTCGCCCGACCCGACAGTCTCGATGCGGCCACCGCGGATGTGGCTTGGGCGGCGTCCAGCCTGGCCGCGGCACAGGCACTCGAGGACTGCCGCGGCGGCCGACGAGGCTGCCTTTGGCCCGACACGGTGTCTGTGGAACCATCAGAAGGTCTAGAGGTTGCGGTCGGTGCCGCCTGCACGCTGGGACCGGGACGCGTCGAGTTCGCCGTACTGACTGTACGGGTCGGGCCGATGGCCTCACCCGAGGAGCGTTCTCACATGGCCGACGCGTTGCTGTCGAACCTGCGGCGCCTCGCCGCCCGCCTCGACGACCCGGCCACAATCTTCGACGAGTACCGAGCCCGGTGCTCAACCATCGGCCACGCAGTCGAGGTGCAACTGCTGCCGCAAGGCACCATGAGGGGCCTGGCCACCGACGTCGACGACTCTGCCCGCCTAGTGCTCACGTCCCCAACCGGACTAAGGGAGCAGATCACGGTCGGCGCCCTCAACCAGGTAGTGCTCCTCCAACAAGGCGACAGTGACTGAGAAGCCA
>JAJDZO010000076.1 GCA_022824605.1 Acidimicrobiia bacterium | reverse complement strand
GGGCGTAGAAGCGCAGGTCCTCACGGTGTGCCGGTGAGAACCGGCCGGTCTTGAAGTCGATGATGACCTTGCCGGCCACCGTTCCGTTTGGCTGGCCGAGGGTGAGGTCGGGTTTGCCCGACAAGATGATGCGACCGCCGTGCAGATCCGTGCGCATCGGGCTTTCCGTTGACGGTCGCCATATTGGCTTGAGCGGGGGGAAGCACTCCATGAACTGTGTCGTCGTTGCGCCTGCCTCGGCTCTGAGCTCGGCTCGTTCGGGTTGGTCGCAGGTCTGCAGGTAGTCGGCGATGCTCGCATTCGCGTTCTCGAGGCGGGCCATGGCCTCGTCCACCAGCGCCAGCGGCGAGGCCTCGCCCTGCCAGTGCACCGACAGCTCGATGGCCTTGTGGGTGATGGTGCCGCGGGCGATGGGAGGCGACCATTGGAATGGCTCGGAGAGCTCGGCCAGGAACTTCCGCTCACAGCCGAGCACTTGGGTGAGCCGATGCTTGCTCAGATACAGCACATCGTCGTCGAATCGGTCCGATTCGATGGTCGCGATCAGCGGCTCGAGGCGTTCCTCCAACTCGGAGCGAAGCTCGTCGCGCAGGGCCGCGTCGAAGGTGGGACGCTCGCTCGCATGTGCGCCCAGCAGGTCCAGGACCTCGCGCTGGGCCGGGTTGTATTCGTCAGAGCGCATGGCTCACCGAGCGGCTCCTGGCACGACCGGGGGCGGTTGTCATACCCCGGTGCGACCATAGCTCTCGTGGGAATGACATCGCTCGAATACGGAACCGCCGCCCGCTCGCTGGCCCGAGCGGCCCATCTTCGAGGCCTGGTCGTGCCGGTCTTCGCCAGTCCGCCGTCGCGACCCGACCTCGATCGTTCGATCCGCCGACGCAACGGATCCCCGGTCGTGTCGATCCGCCTGCGTGGCCGGCCCCGCGGGGCGGTGCTGGCCGACATGATCGAGGGCATCGTGGTGGCCAATCACACCGAGGGGGCCCGAGCCGACCTGGTGCGCTCCGCGCTGTGGCTGGCCATCGACGCCGAAGCCGACGACGAACCCGCCCAGTTCACCCTGCAGACCGAGATCGCCGAGTCGCCCCGCACGGCCCGATCACACGACGCCGCACCCCAGGCTCATCGGGTCTGTCGGGCAGCCTGACACGGGCTACGGTGACGACCCTGCCCGGGTGGCGCAATTGGCAGACGCGGCCCGCTTAAAACGGGCTGTCCCAAAGGACATGTGGGTTCGAGTCCCACCCCGGGCACCGAAGACCACTCAAAAATAGCCCTTTACCTGTAGATATCATTCGAGCTACAGAGGTATTTACCACTTTGGCTACAGCTGCGGTTTCCTGGTGGCGGACAGCGCTGCGCCAGATAGACGAGATCGCGTAGACGGGCGGGTCGACAACCGTGCTAGAGGAGCAGAAGGGGTGACGGGGCGATGGCCAGGGATGA
Organism: Acidimicrobiia bacterium; assembly: GCA_022824605.1. Taxonomy (GTDB): domain Bacteria; phylum Actinomycetota; class Acidimicrobiia; order Acidimicrobiales; family Aldehydirespiratoraceae; genus Aldehydirespirator. The sequence continues at coordinate 2,429 of JAJDZO010000076.1, read as the reverse complement.
GCTGCTTGCCGCTGTCGATGCTCAGAGGGAGCAGATGCATCTCCATATCAAAATTGTCGACGACAGCCCGGAGTGGCTGGAGCAGATGATTGAGATGGCTGAGAAACTACGGGTGCTTCACTCAGTCCTCTTGGACCTATCTGAAATCCTCTATTGCGAGGGTTGTGGGAGGTCGCTCGTTATCGAGAAGGGTCACGGGCCAGAGCCAAGGCAGACGGTCTATTGCTCCGACTGCTCCATGAGCGAATGACGAGCGCCATCGACAACTAGGCCTCGGCCTGCGGCAGCGACGTTGCGGCTGGCACCACAGCCTCGGGAGGTTCCCCTCCGAGGATCCCGACCCGGGTAAACGGGGTCCCCCGCAAGGACCGGGCCATATCCAGGCCGCCAGCCAGCGAGACCCGGGCCCAAGAGGGCCGACCCGGATGACGATCCGGGGTGCGGCAGGGTCCACTCCTACGCGGGCTCAGTCTCGTCCCGATTGACTGGGACCCATGAACCGACACGGCCGACGCTTCATTGAACTGCGGCACTTCAAGTCCCACGCGCAATCGCTCAACGTGAAGCGCTTGGGGGACGACGAACTGGAGTTCTACGAGCAGCACTGCCTGTTGCTGCCAGCGGTGGTCCGCCGCCAGCCGGCCGCCCACCTGGTCGCTGTGACCCAGAGAACCATGGGCTGGACAGTCGAGAATCCTGAGGACCTCGAACCGCCCGAAGCATGGCGGAGGCTGCATCGGCCCTATGTCGGCGGCCTCCACCCGCTTGACGCAGAGCGGGAGCACAATCCCCTGCTGCTGACTCCGGACTGCACCACGTTCGAGCCGTGGGACGCCGACGACAAGGTCACGGTGACGACCCAGCACGGGTGCACCGTGCAGAGGACAGTCGAGCGCTTCTACTCGCCCTGGCAGGTCTATGTCGTCGCGCTGCTCCGTCAGCAGAAGTACCACTACGCGCACTCGCAGTTCCTGAGACACATCGACCCGTCTCACGATCTTTGGAGCCGGCATCGACCCCCCGCCGACACCGAGTGGGCACGGTCGCTTCGAGGCATGGCCAACGGCTTCGAGGCGCTTGAGCGCTTCCTGTTCGCGGAGCAGGTGGCCCTTGAGCAGGCATTCGACGGCGTGGAGGGCCCAACGCTGCCAGAGCCAGCCCAACAGCGGCTGAATGCGACGGTGACGGCTTGGGCGCGAGAGTCCCTGGAGATGTCAGGCCTCGAACAGCCCGAGTTCTTTCGGTTCCTCCGCGATCTCGCTCTCTTGATCGACGACTACCGCGACGACGAGAGCGTCGCGCTGGCCGAGGACACCGAGGACTATCTCCGCGACGCCCAGAGACTCGCCGGGTACGCGTTCAAGTACGACTGGGACGGCTTCCTTGCGGCTGCCGACGAGCATGTCGGAACGGGTCTGTCAACACAGCTGCGCCGGTTGGATCCGGTCGAGGCTGCCGCGCGCTATGCCACAGAGAACCTGAAGGCGATCCTCGGCGGGAGTCCCGTGACGAAAATCGGCAGCGAATGCGGCGACACCGGCACAGTGCCCGACGAGATTGTGCAGTTCTGTTCGGATCACGACCTCTTGGAGGTCCTGTACAGCCTCCAGCGCTACGCATACACCAGCGCTGACCGGCGCAGGGACCGATACCCGGGCTTCTTCCACCGGAGACTGAAGCCGCTGGCCATGTCGGGCGAGCAACTCGCCCGCGGCATCCTCGAGGCGCAGGCTGAGCACCAAAAATCGGTCAAGTCCCACGGGATGCGGTACTCCCAACTTGTCATGACCCTTGGTGAAGGGTTGCCCTGGCTCGCGCCGTTTGAGACGTTGATAAGCACCGGCCAGACGTCGGACAAACAAGGGAACCTCGACCAGCGTGCGATACGTCTGGCCCAGGCGGCGCACGCAGCCGACGCAAGACGAGACGACGTCATCGCGAACACGCTCGCCGCCGCCGTCGCGACCCGCAACCTCATCAGCCACCGCCACCGGCTCTTGTCGTCGCGTGACGTGGGAACGCTCGCGGGGCCGTGCGCCGACGCGGTGGCCTTGATCTGGCTCACTGCCCGCGAGAAGGGTCTCGTGTAGCTCAGCGGGCGATCCCGGCCCAGATGCGACACATCGCGGAGTCCGCCGGCGTCGGTGCGGATGTTCTCACACAGTTCGGCATGGAGGGGCTAGCTAGCGGTCTCTGCGCGCTGCGGCGCGCCCCACAACCTCACGCGAACTGACATGCACGCATGAACTGCTCTTGTCGCTGATCCTCTTGACGTCGAGATGCGCCAGCCCGCCGGGGAGCCCGACGCTCCTAGCGGTGTGTCACCCACACCGTGGGTCGGTCAATCCACGACAACCGGCTCAGCCTGTTGCGAGCCAGGATCCGCCAGATCGTCGCGGCGGCACCCGCGTGCGCGCCGACAGATAGGC
>JAJDZO010000152.1 GCA_022824605.1 Acidimicrobiia bacterium | reverse complement strand
AGGCCGAGCGAATAGGCGGACCAGTCCGGCGCATACGGGCGAGGCCGTGGCCCGAGCGGCCCGTGAGCGCAGCGAACAAGAGCGGGAGTCACCCCGTCACGATGCGACGGGTCTGCACCTATCCGCGCTGCCTCTAAGCCCGCTCTGGCCGGTCCGGCTGTGGCGCGGTGATCCGTCAGCGGCGGCCTGCGCAGCGAATTCTTGGCCATAGTGGCGGGTAAAACCACTGTTAGCCTGTAGGTAAAACTACCGGTAGATAGCAGGTAAAACTACCGGTAGCCTTGCATTCGTGGCAACTTCGCCTCAATTTGCCCTTGTGCCGCGCCGGATGGAGCCGGTGCTGCGGCGCGCGCTCAAAACGTTCCGGATTGTGGTCCTGTCGGGGCCTCGCCAGTCGGGCAAGACGACGCTGGCACGCCAAATTGCTCCCGCCGGAGCGTTCCTAGGCCTCGAGGGCAAGCCTCTGAGCCTTGACGGGGCGTTCATGAGCCTTGACGATCCGACTCTGGCGGCGCTCGCCCGCGATGATCCGACAGGGTTCGCGAGTGACCGCACCCGTCCCACCGTCATCGACGAGGTGCAGCGCGGCGGCGAAGACCTGGTGCGGGCGATCAAGCTGGCCGTCGACGCCGACCCGGCACCCGGCCGGTTCCTGCTCACCGGCTCGGCCGGATTCCTGCATGTCCCGGTGCTGTCGGAGTCGCTGGCCGGCCGGGCCGTGTTCTTCGAGCTCGCCCCCTTCTCGCAGGTCGAGACGGAGGGCGGCGGCGACGGGCTGTTGGCGCGGCTGCTCGATGGGCCCCGCCACGCCCTGGACGACCTGCTGCAGTCGCCGCCGTCGGCGCTCAGCCGTTCCCAGTACGCCGAGCGGGTGTGCCGGGGCGGCTACCCGGAGGTGATCCGCCTGTCGGACGCCGACCGGCAGCTGTGGTTCCGTGCGTATGTTCACACAGCCGTGACCCGTGACATCGTCGAGTTGACGGGGGCAAGGCGATCGAGTGAGTTGCCTCGGCTGTTGCACGCCGTGGCCGCCCGTACCTCCGGGGAACTAGTCATGCAGGACCTTCACCGTGACATCGGATTTGGCAGCATCGACACCACCGCCGACTACCTGTCGTACCTGGAGATGACCCATCTGGTGGTCCGGCTGGATGGCTGGGCCACCAGCGCGCCCACGAGGGCCAAGCGCCGTCCAAAGGTACACGTCACCGACACCGGGCTCGCTGCCTCAGTATTGAGTGTCGATGCCGAGTCATTGAGTGACCCGGCATCTCCTCATCGAGGACCGCTGTACGAGACGTTCGTCTTCAACGAGCTGCGCCGGCAGGCCTCTGCGTTACCGCAGGATCTGCGTTTCTGCCACTACCGAGACTCCCGTGGCCGCGAGGTGGATCTGTTGATTGAGCGGCCCGACGGGCGGATCATCGCGGTGGAGACCAAGGCGGGTGCAACCGTTCGCCCTGCCGACGCCCGCTGGCTGGAGTGGCTGCGAGACCTCATCGGTGAACGGTTCGAGTTGGGCGTGGTGCTGTACGGGGGACGGCACCCGCACCGACTCGCGAAGCGGGTGTTTGCCATGCCCTTGTCGTACCTGTGGGAGACGTGATCGCGGCCCTTGTTGCTCGCGTCCAAGATTCCGCGGCACTGGACTCTGAGACCGGGCAGGGCGCTCTATTCGAGGTCGGGTGTGGCTGGCGGTGACTGGTCGGGCTCGGCGGTGTCGGCGCGGCGGGCCAGCCAGCTGGACACGAAGGCTTGGGCGGTGGCGGCTACGGGCAGGGCCAGGAAGGCGCCGACGATGCCGAGCAGGGCGGTGCCTGCGATCACCGAGCCGAAGGCCAGCGCCACATGGATCTCCATGGTGTGAGCGGTGATGCGGGGCGACAGCAGGTAGTTCTCGAGCTGCTGGTACACGACGATCACGATCAAGACCCACAGCCCGGTGCGCGGATCGTGCAGCAGCGCGACGAGTACCGGCAAGATTCCCGCCACATAGGCGCCGATGGCGGGGATGAACTGCGACACCACCCCCACCCACATGGCCAGCGCCACCGGCGAGGGCACATCAAGCAGCATGAACGCCAGCCAGTGCACCAGCGCCGAGATCACCGCCAGGATCGTTCGGGAGTACAGGTATCCGCCGGTCTTGTGCATGGCCAGATCCCAGATCTCGTTGATCACCCTGGCCCGGCGCTCGCCGAACACCGCCGCCACCCGGCGGCGCAGCTTGGGGCCGTCGGCCACCAGGTAGAACGTGAACAGCGCCACCGTGAACGCCTGGAACAGCACGTTGACCACGGTCGTGCCCACGTTGACGACATCGTCGGCGAAGCGGCTGGCGAGGTCTTGCAGCCCCCCGCCCTGAACGAACTCCTCGCGTAGAGTGTCGAACTCGTACTCGACACCGAAGTTGTCCTCCAGCCAGCCCTCGATGTCGTCGATATAGCCGGGACCGTTGTCGATCAGGAAGTTGATCTCCGAGGCGAGCGCGGCACCGACCACCGCGGAGAACCCGGACGCGAGCAGGATGACGACCGCGAACACGATGGCGGTCCCCAGGCCCCTCCGCAGGCCGCGGCGCTCCATCGCGTTGACCGCCGGTTCCAGTGCGAAGGCCACGAACAGCGACACCAGCAGCACCACCAGCAGTGTCCGCAGGGATCGCACCACCCCGACCGCGTAGAAGGCGCCCAAACCCCCCAGCCAGAACCAGACGATGGCCCGCTTCACCCAGGCCGGCATCACCCTGGCCTCGCCGACATCCACGGTCCGCGACCCTACCCGACCGCGCTCGCGGCGAGTTGCAGGCGGATGGTGCGCTCTGGCGCGGGTTTTGTTCAGTGCCGCCCGACAGCGTGGTGGTTGGGGGTGGCTTCGGGGCCGCTACACTCGGCGCTTCGCCTCGGGGCTTCCGGGGCGAACACGAATCGATGTCCGTACAGGCCCTTGCGGGATTCCCAGTGGGGTTTCGCGGGGAACCGTGCGGCACAACCCAGTAGCCGCTCCGCCGGGCAAGCCCGAGCGGAGCGTTCGCGTGAGCGGCGTTAGCGCCCAAGATTTCAGGACGAGGCCATGGCCACAAAGGCGATCGTCGGCACCAAGGTCGGCATGACCCAGGTGTGGGACGACAACAACCGAGTCGTGGGTGTCACCGTGCTGCGCGTCTCGCCCTGCCGTGTCGTTCAGGTGAGGACCAACGAGAACGACGGCTACAGCGCGATCCAGGTCACTTACGGCATGGTCGATCCCAGCCGGCTCACCCAACCCGAGGCCGGCCACTTCCAGAGAGCCGGAGTCGACCCGGGGCGCGCCGTGCTGGAACTGCGCCTCGACGATGTGAGCGATTACGCCGTCGGTCAACAGATCGGCGTCGATTTGCTCGGCTCCGGCGAGATGGTCGATGTGACCGCGGTGTCCAAGGGCAAGGGATTCACCGGTGTCATGAAGCGCCACGGCTTCAAGGGTCAACCCGCCGGCCACGGCGCTCACAAGGTGCATCGAAAGCCCGGAGCGGTCGGCCAGTGTGCCACCCCCTCGAGGGTGTTCAAGGGCAAGAAGCTCCCCGGACGCAGCGGCGCCACCAGGGTCACGACGCTCAACCTCGAGGTGGTCAAGGTCGACGCTGATGCTGAGGTGCTGCTGATCAAGGGGTCCGTGCCTGGACCCAAGGGCGGCACCGTCGTGGTGCGCAATGCGGTGAAGGCAGCCTGATCGCCATGGAGCCGGTGAAGGTGGTTTCTCCGAAGGGCCGCAAGGTCGGCGAGGTCGTTCTCGACGACTCGATCTTCGGCGTGGAGCCCAACATCGGCGTGATGCACCAGGTGGTGACGGCGCAGCTCGCGGCCCGCCGGGCCGGCACCCACAGCACCAAGGGCCGGGCCGAGGTGGCCGGCGGCGGGGCCAAGCCCTGGCGCCAGAAGGGCACCGGCCGGGCCCGTCACGGCTCCATCCGGTCGCCCCAGTGGCGTGGCGGTGGCGCGGCCCACGGCCCCAAGCCCCGCGACTACCGCCAGCGCACCCCCAAGAAGATGAAGCGTCTGGCCCTGGCCTCCGCGCTGTCTGATAGGGCCCGAGCCGGCAGCGTGATCGTGGTGGACCGCTGGAGCTTCGACGGGCCTCGCACCCGTGACGCGGTCGAAGCCCTCAACGCCATCGGCGCCGAAGGCAAGGTTCTGGTGGTGTTGGGCGACGGCGACTCCGACGCCCAGAAGAGCTTCCGCAACCTCCCGCCGGTGCACTGCCTTCACCAGCGCGAGCTGAACACCTACGACGTGCTCAACAGCGACGTGGTGGTGTTCACCTCCGAGACCCTGCCCACGGTCTCGGGCGCAGCCGCCCCGGCCGACGACAACTCCAGCGGCTCAGAATCCTCGCAGGACGGTGACGGCGATGCGTGATCACCGCGACGTGATCCTGCGCCCCGTTGTGTCGGAGAAGAGCTACGGGCTGCTCGCCGACAACGTCTACACCTTCATCGTGGCTCCCGAAGCCACCAAGCCCGAGATAAGGGCCGCGGTCGAGGCGATCTTCGACGTGGAGGTGCTGAAGGTCAACACCCTGCGCCGCAAGGGCAAGCGGCGCCACAACCGCCGCAACAACACCTGGGGTCGGCGGCCCGACACCAAACGGGCCCTCATCACGCTGGCCGCAGGCGACTCGATCGATCTGTTCGAGGCCTGACCATGACGATCCGCAAGCGCAAGCCATCCAGTCCCGGTCGCCGGTTCCAGACCGCGTCGGACTTCTCGGAGATCACCCGCAGTCGCCCCGAGCGCAGTCTGGTGGTGAAGCAGTCGAGCACCGGCGGCCGCAACAACCACGGGCGCATGACCTCGCGGCACCGCGGCGGCGGCCACAAGCAGCGCTACCGCAAGATCGACTTCACTCGCACCAAGGACGACGTCCCGGCCACGGTGGCTGCCATCGAGTACGACCCGAACCGCACCTGTCGCATCGCGCTGCTGCACTACCACGACGGCGAGAAGCGTTACATCCTCGCACCCAAGGGCGTGGAGGTCGGCGACCGGCTCATGTCGGGTCAGGGAGCGGAGGTCCGCCCCGGCAACGCCATGGCCCTGCGCTACATCCCGGTGGGCACGGTCGTTCACAACGTCGAGCTGAAGGCCGGCGGCGGCGGGCGGTTGGGTCGCAGCGCCGGTGCCAGCGTCCAGCTCGTGGCCAAGGAAGGCCGCTTCGCCACCGTGCGCCTGCCCAGCACCGAGATGAGGCGGGTGCCGATCGACTGCCGGGCCACCGTCGGCGAGGTCGGCAACTCCGAGCATGAACTCACCAAGATCGGTAAGGCGGGCCGCAACCGCTGGAAGGGTGTGCGCCCCCAGACCCGCGGCGTCGCCATGAACCCGGTCGACCATCCTCTCGGCGGCGGGGAGGGCAAATCCTCGGGCGGACGCCACCCGGTGTCGCCCTGGGGCAAGCCCGAGGGGCGCACCCGAGCCCGCCGCAAGGACTCCGACAAGATGATCGTCCGTCGCCGCCGTAGGCGCGGCACCCGGAGGTAGAGCCATGCCCCGCAGCCTCAAGAAGGGTCCCTTCGTGGACGACCACCTGCTGCGCAAGATCGACGAACTCAACGACCGCAACGAGAAGCGGGTGGTCAAGACGTGGTCGCGCCGGTCCACCATCATCCCCGACATGGTGGGTCACACGCTGGCCGTGCACGACGGTCGCAAGCACGTGCCGGTGTACATCACCGAATCGATGGTGGGCCACAAGCTCGGCGAGTTCGCTCCGACCCGCACGTTCCGGTTCCACGCCGGCCAGGAGCGGGGAGCCCGTCGCTGATGGCCGGCACCAAGACCAACGAGCGCCCCGGAACGAGGGCCCGAGTGTCCTATGTGCGCAGTTCGGCGTACAAGGCCCGTGAGGTTCTCGACCTCATCCGCGGAAAGAGCTGCGGCGATGCGCACGACATCCTGGCCTTCTCCGAGCGTGATGTGGCCCGGCCCATCAGCAAGGTTCTCGATTCGGCCATCGCCAACGCCGAGCACAACGACGGACTCGACGTGGACGAACTGTACGTGTCGTCGTGTTACGCCGACGAGGGGCCCACGCTCAAGCGCTGGCGGCCCCGGGCCCGTGGGCGGGCCACCCGCATTCGCAAGCGCACCTGTCACATCACGTTGATCGTCAGCCGCTACGACCCCGACACGCTCGAGCAGGTGCGGGCCCGGCAGTCGCAGCGCGGTGTAGCGGCCGCAGAGGCCCGGCGCCGACGGGTGGCGCGGTCGCGTGCCGCCGCTCGGCAGCAATCCGCGGCGTCCGACGCGTCGCCCGACGAGGCCGACACGCCGGCCGCCGCCGACGTGGAGGCTCAGGCTGCGGCCGTGGTCGAAGCCACCGAGGCCGCCATGGCCGGCGATGCTGCCGCCGGTGACGCCGAAGCGGTCTCGGCCGCCGCTGGTGACGCCGAAGCAAGCGATGTTGAAGTGCCCGAAGTTGAGGGCTCCGATGCTGAAGAGTCCGACAAGGCTGACGGGAGCGGCTGATGGGTCAGAAGGTCAACCCCTACGGGTTCCGGCTGGGGGTCACCACCGAGTGGAAGAGCCGCTGGTTCGCCGACCGCAAGGAGTACGCCGACAACGTCATCGAGGACTGGAAGATCCGTGATTTTCTGATGACCGAACTGCCCCATGCGGCCATCAGCCGCGTGGAGGTGGAGCGCACCCGTGACCGGCTGCGCGTCGACGTTCACACGGCGCGGCCCGGCATTGTGATCGGTCGGCGGGGTGCCGAGGCTGATCGGCTGCGAGCCGGTCTCACCGAGATCAGCGGCAACCCCCGGGTGCAGCTCAACATCCAGGAGATCAAGCAGCCCGAGCTCGACGCAGCCCTGATCGCGCAGGGCGTGGCCGACCAGTTGACCGGTCGTGTGGCCTTCCGTCGGGCGATGAAGCGGGCGGTGCAGAACGCTCAGCGCGCCGGTGCGCTGGGAATCCGGGTGCAGTGCTCGGGACGGCTCGGCGGTTCTGAGATGGCCCGCACCGAGTGGTACCGTGAGGGGCGGGTGCCCCTTCACACCCTGCGGGCCGACGTGGACTACGGCTTCCGCGAGGCTCGCACCACTTACGGGCGTATCGGCGTGAAGGTGTGGCTGTACAAGGGCGACATCCTGCCGTACAAGACGCTGTCGGAGGACAAGGCCTCCAAGGAGGCGGCCATGGCCGCGGGCGAGACCTCCGGCCCCGGGGCCCGGCCCCGCAAGATCGTCTCGTCGTCGGCGGCCCGGCGGCGCGAGTTCACCGACGACATTTCCGACGAGGAGCCGGCGCCGCTCATCGGCGAGGCCGATCCCGAGTTCGAGAAGCTGCTTGACGAGGAGGCCGCCATCGAGGCCTCCACCCGCGAGCACCACGAGACGCCGCACTTCCGCCCCGGCGACGACTGAGAGTTGGTCGTGATGACTAGGCACATGCCGCGCATGGCGCGACGACTGAGAGTTGGTCGTGATGACTAGGCACACGCCGCTCCCGACGCGAGGACTGAGCATTCCGCCATGTTGATGCCACGAAAGGTCCGCCACCGCAAGCACCACCGCGGACGCACCAAGGGTGTGGCCAAGGGACGCACCGATGTGGCCCACGGCGATTTCGGCATCCAGGCCCTCGAGCCCGGATGGCTGACTTCCCGCCAGATCGAGGCTGCCCGTGTCGCCATGACCCGCCACATCAAGCGGGGCGGCAAGGTGTGGATCAACGTCTTCCCCGACAAGCCGGTCACCAAGAAGCCGGCCGAGACGCGGATGGGCTCGGGCAAGGGCAACCCCGAGCATTGGGTGGCCGTGGTGCGGCCCGGCCGGATCCTGTTCGAGCTGTCGTACCACGACGAGACGATCGCTCGGGGCGCCATCGACCGCGCCATCCAGAAGCTTCCGATGAAGGCCCGCTTCATCACCCGCGAGGAGGGGTTCTAGATGGCTCGCGCCAAGGCCCTGGTCAATCTCGGCGACACCGATTTGATCGAACGTTTGGCGGATGCCAAGGAGGAGCTGTTCAACCTGCGCTTCCAGTTCGCCACCGGCCAGCTCGACAATCCGGCCCGCCTCAAGCAGGTACGCCGCGACATCGCCCGGGTGCTCACCGAGCTTCGGGCCCGCGAGATAGCAGCCGCGGAGGCGCAGCCGGCCGCCGCCGAGGGGAGATGACCATGGCCCAGGAAACCGTCGAGCGCCCCAACCGCCGCAAGGTGCGCGAGGGTGTAGTGGTCTCGGACCGCATGGACAAGACGGCGATCGTCGAGGCCACCGAGCGGGTCCGTCACCCCCGCTACGACAAGACCGTGCAGCGGACGACCCGCCTCGCCGTCCACGACGCCGACAACACGCTGGGCGTGGGCGATCTGGTGCGAGTGGCCGAGACCCGGCCGTTGTCGAAGACCAAGCGCTGGCGCTTGGTGGAGATCGTGGAGCGTGCCAAGTGATCCAGCCGTCCGCTGAAGGCTCGGAGCGCTCGCAATGATCCAGCAGGAGTCGCGCCTGCGTGTGGCCGACAACTCCGGCGCCAAGGAGGTGCTGTGCATCAAGGTGCTCGGCGGCTCCCGGCGCCGCTATGCCTCCGTCGGCGATGTGTTCGTCGCCACCGTGAAGGACGCCATCCCCGGCGCGCAGGTCCGCAAGGGCGATCTGGTGCGCTGCGTCGTGGTGCGCACCCGCAAGGAGAAGCGCCGCGGCGACGGCAGCTACATCCGCTTCGATGAGAATGCGGCGGTCCTGATCAACGACCAGGATCAACCCCGGGGCACCCGCATCTTCGGGCCGGTGGGCCGGGAACTCCGCGACAAGCAGTTCATGCGCATCGTGTCGCTGGCACCGGAGGTGCTGTAGATGGCTAGAAGCTCCAAGGGCTCCTACCCGGCGGGACGCTCCATGAAGATCATCAAGGGCGACCGCGTGGTGGTGTTGTCGGGCAAGGACGCCGGCGTGGAGGGGAGCGTCGAGCGAGTCATGCCCGCGGTGGGCAAGGTGATCGTCGAGGGCGTCAACGTCGCCAAACGACACCAGGCCCCGACCCGCGACGTGCAGCAGGGAGGCATCATCGACAAGGCCATGCCTATCGACGCCTCCAACGTGGCCGTGGTGAGCCCCACCGACGGCAAGCCGACGCGGGTGGGCTACCGGTTCACGCCCGAAGGCGGCAAGGTCCGCATCTGTCGCCGCACGGGGGCCGACCTATGAGCTTGCCCCTCGTCAACATCGTTACCGCAAAGGTGGACCTATGAGCGCGGCAGTTGACTACCGGCCCCGGTTGCGCACCGCGTTCGACTCCGAGATCAAGGCCGCACTGGTCGAGCAGTTGGAGCTGTCCAACGTGATGATGGTTCCCAAGCTGGCCAAGATCGTGGTCAACATGGGCGTCGGCGAGGCCATCACCCAGGCCAAGCTGTTGGAGGGCGCGCTGGCCGACCTGGCCACAATCTCGGGCCAGAAGCCGGTCATCACCCGAGCCAAACGGTCACTGGCGAGCTTCAAGCTGCGCACCGGCATGGCCATCGGATGCAAGGTCACCCTGCGAGGCGACCGCATGTACGAGTTCTTCGACCGGCTCATCACGCTGGCCATTCCCCGCATCCGCGACTCCCGCGGCCTGCCGCTGCGGTCCTTCGACGGCAGCGGCAACTACACGTTCGGGATAACCGAACAGCTCATCTTCCCGGAGATCGACTACGACTCGGTCGACTCCACCCGGGGGATGGACATCACGATCGTCACCACAGCCAAGTCGGACACGGAGGGCCGGGCGCTTCTGGAAGCGTTCGGGTTCCCGTTCCGGCGAGAGGGGCAATGAGCAATGGCCAAGAAGGCTCTGAAGGAGAAGCAGCAACGCACCCCCAAGTTCAAGGTGCGGGCTTACACGAGGTGCCGTGTCTGCGGCCGGCCCCGATCGGTGTACCGAAAGTTCTGTCTGTGTCGTATCTGCTTGCGCGACCTGGCCCACGCCGGGGAGTTGCCGGGTGTGAAGAAGGCGAGCTGGTGACTCGACGAGGGTCCGAGAGGCCCGTGAGCGCGCATCCACCGGCCGGCGAGGTGACACCGACATGACGATGACAGATCCGATCGCAGACATGCTGACCCGCATCCGCAACGCCAACGTGGCCATGCACGACGAGGTCTCCATGCCGTCCTCCAAGGGCAAGCTGGCTCTGGCGGCGGTGCTGCAACGCGAGGGCTACATCGCGTCCTTCGCCGAGAAGGACAACACGTCACGGCCGGGCAGGACGCTCACCATCGAGATGAAGTACTCGCCCGAGCGCGACCGCGTCATCCGGGGGTTGCGACGCATCTCCAAGCCGGGTCTGCGCATCTACCGCAAGCGCGACGAGATCCCGCGGGTGCAGGGCGGGCTCGGGGTGGCGGTGGTGTCCACCAACAAGGGTCTGATGAGCGATCGAGAGGCGAGGAGGAACCGCATGGGCGGCGAGATCCTCTGCTACGTGTGGTGATCCGATGAGCCGCGTAGGAAAGACGCCGATCACGGTGCCCAGCGGGGTGGACGTGAGCGTGGAGGGCCGCACCGTGGTGGTGACGGGCGCCAAGGGCACGCTGCGTCAGGACCTTCCCGGTCGGATCAGCCTGAGGGCCGACGACGGCGTAGTGCACGTCGAGCGTCCCGACGACTCCGCGCCGAGCAGGTCGCTGCACGGGCTCACCCGGAGCCTGGTCCAGAACATGGTCACCGGCGTGAGCGAGGGCTTCAGCAAGGAACTGCGCATCCAGGGCGTGGGCTACCGGGTGGCGGAGTCCACGGCGACGTCGCTGGAACTGACGCTGGGCTTCAGCCATCCCGTGAACATCACCGCACCCGAAGGGGTGGAGTTCGAGGTTCCACAGCGCACCCAGATCCTTATCAAGGGAATCGACAAGCAACTCGTCGGCCAGGTGGCAGCCGACATCAGGAAATGGCGCCCGCCCGAGCCCTACAAGGGCAAGGGGATCCGCTACGTCGATGAGCGGGTCAAGCGCAAGGCCGGAAAGGCGGCCAAGTAGTCATGGTCGATCAGGCCCGCAAGCGCCGCGAAGGACGCATCCGCCGTCATCGGCGCGTCCGCAAGAAGGTGCAGGGAACCGCCCAGCGGCCCCGGCTTTCGGTGTTCCGCTCGACCCGTCACATCTCCGTGCAACTCATCGACGACCTGTCCGGCGTCACCGTTGCGTCGGCGTCCACCTTGGAGGGCGAGCTTCGTTCGGCGACGGGCGGCAACGTGGCCGCGGCCCGCGCGGTGGGCACGCTCATCGCGCAGCGGGCTCTCGATGCGGGGATCACCACGGTGGTGTTCGACCGGGGCGGCTACAAGTACCACGGCAGGGTGGCCGAGCTCGCCAATGCGGCTCGCACCGCAGGATTGGAGTTCTGATGAGTGAGGAGCGCAGGGGAGGTCCCGCGCTGCGCGAGTCTCGGGTGATCAACATCAACCGGGTCGCCAAAGTGGTCAAGGGCGGACGACGGTTCTCGTTCACCGCCCTCGTGGTGATCGGCGACGGCGCAGGCCGGGTCGGCCTCGGATACGGCAAGGCCAAGGAGGTGCCCCTGGCCATCCAGAAGGGCACCGAGGAGGCTCGCCGCAATGTGTTCGAGGTGGCGATGGCGGGCAACACGATCATGCATCCCGTGATCGGCACGACCGGCGCGGGCCGGGTGCTGCTCAAGCCGGCCGCCCCCGGCACCGGGGTGATCGCCGGCGGCGCGGCTCGGGCCATTCTCGAAGAGGCGGGCATCGGTGACGTGCTGTGCAAGTCGCTCGGCTCGCCCAATCACATCAACGTCGCCCGGGCCACCATCAGCGGGCTGCAGTCATTGCGTCGCCCCGACGAGGTGGCTCGCCTGCGGGGCCTCGACCCGGAGGACTTCCTGCCCAAGGGTCTGTGGGACGCGTACCAGACCACTCGCATGGACCGGGCCGCGGCAGCCCTGCGCACCGAGGAGTCGGAGGACGATTGATGGCTCTTCGGGTGACGCAGGTCCGCTCCGCCATCGGGTCCAAGCCCAAGCAGCGGGGTACGCTTCGAGCCCTCGGACTGGGACGGATCGGCCGCAGCAACACGCTGCCTGACCGTCCCGAGATCCGCGGCATGATCCATCGGGTTCCGCATCTGGTGTCGGTGGAGGAGGTGGACGGATGACAGAGCAGACCAAGCTGCACGACCTGCGGCCCCCTGCAGGGTCGCACAAGCGGCCCCGACGGGTGGCTCGGGGCATCGCCGGCCGCGGCGGCAAGACCGCGGGCCGCGGCATGAAGGGCCAGAAGGCCCGAAGCAAGGTGCCTGTCGGGTTCGAGGGCGGTCAGATGCCGCTGTTGCGCCGCGTTCCGAAGTGGCGGGGGTTCACCAACCCGTTCCGGGTGGAGTACCAACCCGTCAACCTCGACACCATCGAAGAATCCGGCCTTGACGAGATCTCGCCGGACATCCTGCGGGAGCGGGGTCTGGTCGGCAAGAAGGCGCTCGTGAAGGTGCTGGGTCGGGGCGAACTCAGCCGGGCGGTGCAGGTGAAGGCTCACGCAGTGTCGGCCTCCGCAGCCGCCGCCATCGCCGAGGCCGGCGGCAGCGTCGAGATCGTCGCTAAGCCGTGGGGCGACCGGCGTCCGCCTCACGGAAGCTTCAACCAGCACACCAACCGCTAACAGGAGACGACTTGCCGTGCTGAACATGTTCCGCCTGGGTTCGGGGAGGTTCCCGTGCTGAACCGCGTGTTGAACATGTTCCGCATCCCGGATCTGCGCAACAGGATCCTGTTCATGCTGTTCATCATCGGGGTCTACCGGCTCGGTGCCTTCATCCCGGCGCCCTACGTCGACACCGACGCGGTCCAGTTGCTGCGCGACCAGGCCAACACCTCGGGCGGGATTCTCGGGTTCGTGCAGTTGTTCTCGGGCGGAGCGCTCACCCAGTTCGCCATCTTCGCGCTGGGGATCATGCCCTACATCACGGCATCGATCATCATGCAGATCCTCGGCGTGGTGATCCCCCGCATCGAGCAGTGGCAGCAGCAGGGTGCGGTCGGTCAGCGCAAGATCACCCAGTGGACCCGTTATCTCACGGTCGGGATCGCCCTGCTGCAGTCGACCAGCTTCGCCTTCTTGTTCCACAGCGGCGCCCTGGTGGGCGGTATCGACCTGCTGCCCACCTTTACGGTGTGGGCCGTGTTCGTGGTGGTGCTGACGCTCACCACCGGCACCGCCCTGCTGATGTGGATGGGTGAGCTGATCACCCAACGCGGCATCGGCAACGGCATGTCGCTGTTGATCTTCACCAGCGTCGTGTCGACCGTGCCGGCCCAGCTCACCGCGGTCCACGCCAACAACGGCCTCGACGCGCTGATCGGCTTCATAGCGGTGGCGGTGATCCTGACGGTGTGCATCGTGTTCGTGGAGCAGGGACAGCGCCGCATTCCGGTGCAGTTCGCCAAGCGGGTGGTGGGCCGCCGCATGTACGGCGGGCAGAGCACCTACATCCCGTTGAAGGTCAACCAGTCGGGCGTGATCCCGATCATCTTCGCCAGCTCGGTGCTTTACCTGCCGACCCTGATTGGCGCGGCCATGCCCGACGGCGGCATCGGCGGAGCCATCAAGGACTTCGTCAACGACCATCTCACCCTGCCGACCAGCCCGGTGTACATGTTCTTCTACGGGCTGATGATCATCGGGTTCGCGTACTTCTACACCGCCATCACCTTCGACCCGGTCAAGCAGGCGGACACGATCCGCAAGCAGGGCGGGTTCATTCCCGGCATCCGGCCCGGTGTCCAGACCGAGCGCTACCTCGCGAGGATCCTGTCGCGCATCACCCTGCCCGGGGCGCTGTTCATCGCCGCGGTCGCGCTGGTTCCCTCCATCCTGGTGGGGGTCACCATCGGCACCGACGTGGATGCAGGAGCGGGCGCGGGGGCGTTCGGCCTCGCCTTCGGCGGCATCTCGCTGCTGATCGCCGTGGGCGTCTCCCTCGAGCTCATGAAGCAGATCGACAGCCAGTTGATGATGAGAAACTACGAGGGCTTCCTCAAATAGATCCTCATGGCTCCTTTGCGCATGGTGATCCTGGGACGACAGGGTTCAGGCAAGGGCACCCAGTCGGAGTATGTGACCGGCAGGTTCGGGTGCGTGCACCTGTCCACCGGTGACGCCCTTCGGGCTGCGGTGGCCGCCGACACCCCGCTCGGCCGCCAAGCCAAGACGATCATGGACTCCGGTCGCCTCGTCGGTGACGACATCATGAACGGGATCGTGCGTGATCGCCTCGCCGAAGACGATGTCGCCGCGGCGGGCGTGCTGCTCGACGGCTACCCGCGCACCGCCGATCAGGCCGGCGCGCTCGAGGCCATCCTCGACGATCTCGGCCATCGCCTCGATCTGGCCGTGAACATCGATGTACCCATCGAGGAGGTCACGGCTCGGATGATGGACCGGGGCCGCTCCGACGACACCGCCGAAGCGATCCAGCGCCGTCTGGAGCTCTACGAGGAGCAGACCGCGCCGTTGCGGGACTGGTTCGAGTCGCGGGGGCTGCTGGCCACCGTCGACGGTGTCGGCACGCCCGATGAGGTCTTCGAGCGCGTGGTGGCCGCCATCGAACGCGGCCGCGCCTGATGGGTGCCGCGCGTGGCCCGCTGCGGGGTTGGATGGCTGGTCGGTCGCAGGTAGCGTTGCACTTTGGCCCCGGGCCGGTGCCGACGCGCGCCGACCGGGGCTCATCCCTCAGGAGGACAAACACTGCCGAAACCGAAAGAGGACACGATCGTATTGGAGGGAACCGTCACGGAGTCCCTTCCCAACGCGATGTTCCGCGTCGAACTCGAGAACGGCCACTTCGTGCTGGCTCACATCTCGGGCAAGATGCGGATGCACTACATCCGGATACTCCCCGGGGACCGTGTCCAGGTCGAGGTGACGCCGTACGACCTCCAGAGGGGCCGAATCACCTATCGCTACAAGTGAGCATCAACCACCGATGAAGGTCCGACCCAGCGTCAAGAAGATCTGCGACCGTTGCAAGGTCATCCGTCGGCGCGGGCGCGTCACAGTGATCTGCGACAACGCCCGCCACAAGCAGAGACAGGGCTGAGATGATCCGCATTACCGCAGTCGAGAGGCACCGCTGATATGGCCCGCATCTCCGGCGTCGACATTCCCCGCGAGAAGCGGGTGGAAGTGTCACTCACCTACATCTTCGGGATCGGCCGCAGCACCGCCCGACAGATCTGCACCTTCACCGAGATCAACCCCGACACCAGGGTGCGCAACCTCACCGACGACGAGGTGGCCAGGCTCCGGGGCTTCATCGACAGCAACGTGCGGGTGGAGGGCGACCTGCGGCGCGAGGTGTCCCAGGACATCAAACGCAAGATGGAGATCGGCTGCTATCAGGGTCTGCGCCACCGTCGCGGCCTTCCCGTGCGAGGTCAGCGGACCCACACCAATGCTCGCACCCGCAAGGGCCCGAAGCGGACTGTGGCCGGCAAGAAGAAGGTCAAGAAGTAGCTCGGCTAGGCCAGGCACAGAAGGTTGAGAAGTAGGCCCAATGGCGAAACCATCGTCTGACAAGCGTCGCACGCGCAAACGCGAACGCAAGAACGTCACCCACGGCGTGGCTCACATCAAGAGTTCGTTCAACAACACGATCATTACGATCACCGATCTGCAGGGCAACGTGGTCTCGTGGGCCTCCGCGGGCAATGTCGGGTTCAAGGGCTCGCGCAAGTCGACGCCGTTCGCGGCGCAGATGGCGGCCGAGCAGGCCGCTCGCAAAGCGATGGAGCACGGCCTGCGCAAGCTGGACGTGCAGGTGAAGGGGCCCGGTTCGGGCCGCGAGACCGCCATCCGCTCGATTCAGAACATCGGCATCGACGTGACCGGCATTACCGACGTCACGCCGGTGCCTCACAACGGCTGCCGCCAACCCAAGCGCAGAAGGGTCTGAAGTGAAGCGCTTCAGGCCACCCGAGGCTGCAGGAGTCTGACATGTCACGCTACACGGGCCCCAAGGCGCGGGTGTCGCGCCGGCTCAACACCAACATCTGGGGCACCAAGGGAGAGGCGATCGCCCTCGACCGGCGGCCCTACCCGCCCGGTGATCGGGGCCGCTCGCGGCGGCGCAGCACCGCGTCGGAGTTCCTGGTGCAGATGCAGGAGAAACAGAAGGCTCGCCACACCTACGGGTTGACGGAGCGCCAGTTCCGCAACCTGTTCGCCGAGGCCAGCCGCCGCCAGGGCGTCACCGGCGAGAACATGCTGCGGTTCCTGGAGCTGCGTCTCGACAACTTCGTCTACCGCATGGGCTGGGGCGCCACCCGTCCCCAGGCCCGCCAGCTGGTCAACCACGGCCACCTCAACGTGAACGGATCCCGAGTGACCATTCCCAGCTACCGGCTGCGCAAGGGCGATGTCGTGGAACTGCGCGACAAGATCCGCAACTCGGCCACGCTGCAGTGGAACGTAGACGTGCTCGACCGCACCCCGCCCGCATGGATCGACCGCGGCGCCGACAACTTCGCCGCCACGGTGCGTGAACTGCCCATTCGCGAGCAGATCGACGTGCCGATCCGTGAGCAGCTCATCGTCGAGCTGTACTCCAAGTAACCCGTAACCCATTTTCTGTCAACCGAGTTCCACTGCGAGCCACCGAACCCTGATTGACGCCCAAGAGTCGAGGAGTCCCCATGCTTGTAATGCAGCGTCCGACCGTTGAATTGCTCGAGTCGGCCGAAAGCAACCGGCAGCAGTTCGCTATCGGTCCCCTAGAGCCCGGCTTCGGCCACACGTTGGGCAACTCTCTGCGGCGCACTCTGCTGTCGTCGATCCCGGGAGCAGCCGTCACCCAGGTGCGCTTCGACACCGCGCTGCACGAGTTCGCCACCCTTCCCGGCGTGGCCGAGGACATCACCGACATCATCTTGAACCTCAAGGATCTGGTGCTGGTGGTGCTGTGCGAGGAGCCGGTCACGCTGCGGCTCGACGCGAGCGGCCCCGCCGACGTCACTGCCGGTGACATCCAGCGTCATCCCGACGTGGAGATCCTCAACCCGGACGCTCCGATCGCCACGCTGAACCACGCCGGGCGTCTGTCGGTGGACATCACCGTGGCCCGGGGTCGCGGCTATGTGTCGGCTGAGGAGAACAAGGAACTGACCGCGGCGATCGGCGTGATCCCGGTCGACTCGATCTACTCGCCGGTGCGGCGGGTGGCCTTCAGCGTGGAAGCCACCCGGGTGGAGCAGTTCACCGACTACGACCGGCTGGTTATCGAAGTGGAGACCGACGGGTCGATCTCGCCGACCGACGCAGTGGCCTCCGCCGGCGCCACGCTTCGCAGCCTCATCGCGATGATCGAGGAGATGAGCGACGAGCCGCGGGGCCTGGAGTTGGGCGAGATCGTGTCGATGTCGCAGGCCGACGCCGAGGCTGAACTCATGGTCGAGGATCTTGAGCTGACCGAACGGCCTCGCAACTGTCTCAAGCGGGCCCAGATCAACACTGTGAGCGAGTTGCTGGAGCAGACCCGAGACGACCTGCTGGCCATCACCAACTTCGGCGAGAAGAGCCTCGACGAGGTTGTCGCCAAGCTCGACGAGCGAGGCTTGTCGCTGCGAGGGGGGAACTAGAGTGCCGGCTCGTCCTCGCAAGGGCCGCCGTTTCGGGGGCAGCAGCCGCCATCAGAAGCTGATGATGGCGAACTTGGTGGCGTCGCTGATCGCGGCGGAGGGCATCACCACCACCGAGGCCAAGGCCAAGGCGGTGCGTCCCGTCGCGGAGAAGATGATCACCAAGGCCCGCTACGGAGGCGTTCACAACCACCGCCAGGTGGTGAAGTTCCTCGGCGACCGCGAGATGGCGTCCAAGCTCTTCGACGAGATCGGTCCCCGCTACGTCGACCGTCCCGGCGGATACACGCGCATCGTCAAACTCGGGCCTCGCCACGGCGACAACGCTCCCATGGCCCGCATCGAACTGGTCTGAGAGGCCCGGCCGCCCGGAGTTTGAGATTTCTGGAGGCGACAGTCCGGTCGGGGTAGTCCGAATGCGGATGACCGTGGCCTACGACGGCTCCAACTTCCACGGTTTCGCCCGAAACGAGGGTGTGCCCACCGTTGCCGGGGCTCTCTCGGACGCTTTGAGCCGGGTGCTGGGCCATTCGGTGGACCTTGTCTGCGCGGGGCGCACGGACCGGGGCGTGCATGCCCGAGCGCAGGTGGTGTCCTTCGACGCCGATGTGGCCCGAGCTGATCCAGTCCGGCTGGTGCGGGCCGTCAACCGGATGTGCGTCCCGCACATCTCGGCATCACGGGCCAGCGTCGAGCGCGCCGATTTCGATGCCCGGCGCTCCTGCACCGGGCGTGTCTACCGCTACCGGGTTCTCAACTCGCTGGTGCCCGATCCGCTGACGGCCGGGTTGTGCTGGCATGTGGAGCATCGGTTGGATCTGCGGGCCATGCGCACCGCGGCGGACCGGCTGCTGGGCGATCACGACTTCAGTTCGTTCTGCCGCCGCAATCCGTCGCATCCCGACCAGTCGATGGTGCGCACCGTGCGCCGGGCCGTGTGGTGGCTCGAGGGCGATGTGGCGGTGTTCGAGATCGAGGCCAGTTCGTTCTGTCATCAGATGGTGCGTTCGCTGGTGGCTCTGCTGGTGTCGGTGGGCCGGGGCCGCCACAAGCCCTCCGACGTGGGCTCGATAATCGCAGCCCGTGACCGCAGCGCGGCCCCCTCCCCCGCACCCCCCCAAGGCCTAGTCCTATGGACCGCCCTCTACGACTAGAGCATCGAGAGCCCGCAGCCGCGTCAGTGCACGGGGGATTGTTGTTTGGGTGGGTGGGTCCTAGCCTGAGGGGCCGGTCTGGTTGGCGGTGGCCACCTGGTGCCGCGGCCGCCGGCCGAATGATGAAACCATGGGAGCGAACGTGGCGACCTACAGCCCCAAAGCCTCGGAGATCGAGCGCAGATGGCACCTCGTCGATGCTGAGGGCATGGTCCTCGGACGGCTCGCCACCGAGGTCGCCACCCTGCTGAGGGGCAAGCACAAGCCCACCTTCGCCCCGCACATCGACACCGGCGACCATGTGGTGATCGTCAACGCCGACAAGGTCGTGCTCACCGGGAACAAGGCCGACTCCAAGATGGTGTACCGCCACTCCGGCTACCCCGGAGGGCTGCACACCGAGTCCTACGGCTCCAAGCTGGCCCGCCGCCCCGACGAGGCCGTGCGGGACACGATCCGAGGCATGCTCCCCAAGACGAGACTGGGACGTGCCCAGATCCGCAAGCTGAAGATCTACGCCGGTCCCACCCATCCCCATGCCGCCCAGAAGCCCCAGCCCTACGTGGTCGCCGCGGCTCGATGAGGCGAACTCCGATGATCGAGGTGATGACGCGATGACTACCCCGCTCGTGCAAGCAACCGGACGCCGCAAGCGGTCGGTGGCCCGGGTCCGGCTGCGGACGGGCGCCGGAAACGTCACCATCAACGGCCGAGCCGCCGAGGAGTACTTCCCGTCGCGTGCCCACCAGGTTCACATAATCGAGCCCATGACGAACACCGCCACCGAGGGCCGCTACGACGTGGAGGCCACCATCCACGGCGGCGGACCCAGCGGCCAGGCCGGAGCGCTCCGCCTGGGCATCGCACGGGGACTCGTCGAGGTCGAGCCCGAACTGCGAGACACGCTCAAGAAGGGCGGCTACCTCACTCGCGACCCGCGCAAGAAGGAATCGAAGAAGTACGGCCTCAAGAAGGCACGCAAGGCGCCGCAGTACAGCAAGCGCTGAGAGTCCGAGCGGCGCGGTCCGACCCCCTGCGGGCGCGCCCGGCGCGGCGAGGATGCCGGACTCGGAGCGTCCGGCGATGACGCTCACGTTCGGCACCGACGGGGTGCGCGGCGACGCCCGCCGCGAGTTGACCCCGCAGTTCGTGGAGGCGCTGGGACGGGCTGCCGCGGCGGTGCTCGGCGGCGAGCAGTTGGCGGTCGGACGCGATCCCAGAGCTTCAGGCCCAGAACTTGTGAGCGCCTTCTGCAGTGGTGTGCGGCGCGCCGGAGGCAGCGCCGTTGATCTGGGGGTGGTGCCCACCCCCGCAGTGGCTCGCTGGTGTGAGCAAGAGCAGGTTGCCGGAGCGATGGTGTCGGCGTCGCACAACCCGTGGCACGACAACGGGGTCAAGCTGTTCGCCCCCGGTGGGCGAAAGCTCAACGACGAAGCCCAACGCGAGATCGAGCAACGCTTAGCGCAAGCGCCAGCCGTGGCCCTTGCCGACGTTTCGAGCATGGCACCCCATAAGGCTGCCGACACGGCTCTTGCCGATCGGGTGGCGTGTGACGCCGCGGTGGCTGACACACAAGCGGGTGCCGAAGCCCGGCGCCTCCACATGCGGTCGGTGGCGGCCAGCATCGAAGGCCGCAATCTGGCGGGGTTGCGGGTGGTGGTCGACGCGGCCAACGGCGCGGCCTACCAATCCGGACCGGAGTGTTTGCGATCGTTGGGGGCCGGAATCGAGACGCTGCACGCCTCACCCGACGGCTACAACATCAACGATGGCTGCGGATCGCTTCACCCTGGGAGCCTTCGGGCCGCAGTGGTTGCCCATCGCGCCCATGCCGGGGTGGCCTTCGACGGCGATGCCGACCGGGTGCTGGCCGTCGATGCCGACGGAGCCCTCATCGACGGCGATCAGATACTGGCGGTGTGCGCCATCGACCGGGCCCGGCGTGGGCGGCTCGACGGCAACGCGGTGGTGGTCACGGTGATGGCCAATCTCGGTCTCCGCCAGGCGATGGCGGCGCAGGGCATCGCCGTTGTCGAGACACCGGTCGGCGACCGGCATGTGCTGGGCGCCTTGGAGGAGCGGGGCCTGGTGCTCGGCGGCGAACAGTCCGGACACCTGATCTTTCGCGACCTGGCCACCACCGGCGACGGCTTGCTCACCGCGGTGCAGCTGTTGGACGCCGTGAAGCGCTCCGGGCGCAGTCTGCGAGATCTGGCCGCGGCAGCCATGACCCGAATGCCGCAGATCCTGCTGGGGGTGCCGCTGCCGGCTTCGGCCCGGTCCGCTGAACTTGACGCGATACTCGCCTCGGCAACGGCCGCGGCCACTCGCCGCCTCGGCGACTCGGGTCGGGTGCTGGTGCGGCCATCGGGTACTGAGCCGCTGGTCCGGGTGATGGTGGAGGCCACCGACTGCGACTCGGCTCAGGCAGAGGCCGAGCGACTCGCCCTCGAAATCGAGGCGGCCCTGTCGTGACCGCGGACCTCGCGGCGCGTCCGTGGCCACTCGGCCCACAGGGCAGACTCAGTGGCTCGCACCTTGCTTCGCGCCTGCGACCACGCGCCTGTGGGAGGGTGATTTGACGTGTGCGGGATCGTCGCCATCGTGCGCCGCCCATCGGCGCGCCCGTCGCCCGACGCCGCTGACGTCGTCGGCTTGATCGACGCTGCCGTTGGCGCGCTCGCACATGTTGCCTCAGCCTCTGAGAGCCATCCGGCCGCTTTCACTCGCGAGTTGGAGTCCGCGGCCGAGCGGGTCCATGCGGCCAACGAGCTCCTTCGCGGGGTGGCTGGGGTGCGCGGCCTGCTCGGGTCGCCGGAGATGGCCGAAACGGTCGGCGCGCTGGTCGGCGCGGCGACGGATTCAGTGGCCACCTTGGAAGCTCGCCTCGATTCCGATCCGGCGCTTGATCCGGTTGCACTGGAGCATCTCAACGAGCAGTTGGTTCGAGTGCGTGATGGTCTGTGGGCTCTTGGTCGCGACCGGCTGCAAGCCGCGCACGCGGTATCACAGTTCCTAGCCGACGCCCATCTGACCGCCGATTCGGCTCCGGCCGCAGTCGAGGCCTACCTGTCCATCCATCAGGCGCTGTCGGCGCTGGACCGCCTCGAAGTGCGCGGGCGCGACTCGGCCGGGATGCATCTGCTGGTGAGCGGTCACGGACTCGACCCTGACGATCCCCTGGTGGCCTCGGCCCGCGCCGAACGCGGCCAGGACCCGTCGTTCGGTTCGGGATCGGTGCGGCTGGTCGACGGCGTGCTGAGCATCGTCCACAAGACGGCCGTCGAGATCGGCGAACTGGGCGACAACACCGCCGCTCTGCGGGCTGCGGTCGCCTCCGATCAGTTGCTGGCCGCCGCGCTCGCCTCCGATGGCGCCAGGGTGATCGTGGTGGCCCACACCCGGTGGGCGTCCGTCGGCATCATCTCCGAAGCGAATGCTCATCCGCTCAACAGCGAGCTGGTCGACGAGCCCACGCCCTATGTGATCTCCGCCATCAACGGCGACGTGGACAACTACGCCGATCTGCTTGCCGGAGCCGGAGTGCAGGTGCCGCCCGCCATCACCACCGACTCCAAGACCGTGCCTGCTCTGATGGGCCGTCGCCTGGCCGAGGGGCTGGCCCCGAACGAGGCGTTCCGGCGCACGGTGGCGGAGTGCGAAGGGTCGATGGCGGTGGCCGTCTGCACCGCAGCGACACCCGACCGCTTGCAACTCGCTCTGCGCGGCAGCGGCCAGGCTCTCTACGTGGGGCTCGCCGATGACACGTTCATCGTGGCCAGCGAGCCCTACGGTGTGGTGGAGGAGACGTCGCAGTACCTCCGCATGGACGGCGAGGCTGTCGCTGACGGTGCCGATCCCCGCGCGGGCCGGGGCCAGATCGTGGAGCTCGACAGCAGCCGGGCCGGCCTTGTCGAGGGCGTGTCGCGACATTCCTACGACGGCACCGAACTGCCCGTCGCCTCCGACGATGTGCTGACCGCGTCGATCACCACCTCAGACATCGACCGCGGCGATCATCGTCACTACCTGCTCAAGGAGATCGGCGAGGCGCCGTCGTCGTTCCGCAAGACTCTGCGGGGCCGGATCATCGACACCGCCAACGGGCCGGGCCTGTCGATCGGCCCTGAGACTCTGCCCGAGCCGGTCCGGTCCGCTTTGCGCGACGGCTCGGTGTCGAGGGTTCTGGCCATCGGTCAGGGCACCGCGGCGGTGGCGGGGGAGAGCTTCGCCCGATGCCTGCGGACCCTGCTGTCCGACGCCGGCCGCGCTGGTGCGGTGGAGGTGGCCGCACTGCCTGCAACCGAGCTGTCGGCCTTCCACCTGCAGGCCGACATGTCGGACACGCTGGTGGTGGCCATCTCGCAGTCGGGCACCACCACCGACACCAACCGCACCGTCGATCTGGTGCGAGCCCGGCGGGGATCGGTGGTGGCCGTGGTAAACCGCCGCAACAGCGACCTGACCCAGCGCGCCGATGGCGTTCTTTACACCTCCGACGGGCGCGACGTGGAGATGAGCGTCGCTTCCACCAAGGCGTTCTATTCCCAGGTCGCCGCCGGGTGTCTGTTGGCGGTGGCCGTCGCCGACGACGTGGCCGCCGAAGCGGGTGCCGCGAAGCGGCGCGGTCTGCTTGAGGCGCTTCGGGCCATGCCCTCCGTGCTCGAGGAGGTGCTTCAGCGGCGGTCGACGGTGGCCGAGGCCGCCCGCCGGCTTGCTCCGGGCCGGCGCCACTGGGCGGTGGTGGGCAACGGCCCCAACCAGGTGGCGGCCCGCGAGGTACGGATCAAGCTCTCTGAACTGTGCTACATGTCGATCTCGGCCGACGCCACGGAGGACAAGAAGCACATCGACCTGTCGGCCGAGCCGCTGGTGCTGGTGTGCGCGGCGGGACTGTCGGGCTCGGTGGCCGACGATGTCGCCAAGGAGGTGGCCATCTTCGGTGCTCATCGGGCCGCGCCGGTGGTGGTGGCCGACGACGGCGACACCCGCTTCGAGGGCGCGTCGGCGGTGCTGGGTGTGCCGAAGGTGGATCCCCGGCTGGCCTTCCTGCCCGCCACCATGGTGGGGCACCTGTTCGGCTACGAGGCCGCCCTGGCTATCGACGCCACCGCTCAGCCTCTGCGAGAGGCTCGGGCCGCTATCGAGGCGGCTGCAGCTCATCCCGACAGCACCGCGGAGGACGTGTGGAGCCTGGCTCGTGAAGCGTTGCTCCAGACCAGCGCTGCCTTCTCAGCCGGTTTGCAGCGAGGCGACTACAACGGTCACCTGAAGGCGTCCACCGCGGTGCGCATCGCCACGCTGTTGCGTTACGGCACCGGTCAGGCGCCGTTGGATGCCTACGAAATGGAGGTGGGCCGGGCCGGCTCTCCAGCCGCTGTGATCGATGACCTGGAGGCCGCGCTGAGTGTCGGGATCGATGAACTGACCCGCCCGGTGGACGCCATACGCCATCAGGCCAAGACCGTCACCGTCGGCATCTCACGCTCCGATCAGGCTCTGCTGGAGGCGCCCCTCATCCGGGCCGTGCTGGATGCGGGCGCACCCAGGGACAGTCTCTCCTACTCGACCGTGCGGGCCCTGGCCGATCTCAGCGCCGCGGTGGCCGAGGTGCGGGGCCACACCCGCTACCGGCTCGACGGACCCGAGGAGATCGTGGTGGTGGATCAGGGCGGCATCGCGACGGGGATCGTCTCGCGCACCACTTCGGCGGCGACGCTCACCGGCAGCAAGCGCCGGGTGGCCGCGGAGCGACGGGTGCTGGCCGCCCGGGGCCGCCACGACGGGCGCACGGTCGTGTTCGTCCCGGAGGTGGCCGGGGGCGTCGCGGTCGGCATCACCCTGCTTCATGTCCGCTTCGAGGACCGGTTGGCGGTACCGGCGGCCCGAGGCGTACTTCAGGGGTATCGCAATCGCTACTCGGAGCTGCGTGATGCGGTCACCGAGACCGAACCGACCTTCGACGAGGCCCGTCTGGCCGACATCGCGGTGGTCGACCTGTTGACCGCCCCCGTCGGAGACCTCGCCGACCACTGGCGCGCGTAGACCCGCAGCGGTCCGGTCGATGCCCGGTGGCTGGGTATCTTTGTGAGGGTGACAGCGGCCTCTAGCGGTCTTTCCGATTCCGGCGTGGTCGGGATCGGCACTGATCTGGTCGACATCGACCGGTTCCGCACCGTGCTGCGGCGACGCCCCTCCGTGGCCGACCGGTTGTTCACCGCCGGTGAGCGGAGCTACGCCGATCGGACGGCTGATCCGGCCGCTCGACTAGCGGCGCGCTTCGCGGCCAAGGAAGCGACGCTCAAAGCTCTGGGCTACGGCCTCGGTGGCATGCGTATGGCCGACATCGAAGTGGTCCGCGCCGACGACGGCCCGCCCGAGATCGTGCTCCACGGAGAGGCCCGGACCATCGCGGCCGCCCACGGTGTAGCCCGTTGGCTCGTCTCCCTGTCACACACCGACCATCTAGCCCAGGCCACTGTCGCGGCACTCGCCCGCTGAGACATGTCGACACGAGAACAGCCCCGGCCGTAGCCGGGGCCGTTGGCCGGGGCTACTCACCCCGGGGTGGTAACAGCAAAGTACCACGATGCATGTGCATATGCAACCAGTATGTTCAGGCATTATGCCTATTGAACATGCATTTGCTTACATTGACGGCTTCAACCTTCACTATGGGATGCTTGATGCCCGCATGCAGAACGCCCGGTGG
>JAJDZO010000229.1 GCA_022824605.1 Acidimicrobiia bacterium | reverse complement strand
CGTTCCACATGGCCCCGATGTCGATGAAGCACAGGTCGTGGTTGCGCATCAGCTTGTCGGTGGCCAGCCGGTGCGGGGGCGACATGTGCTCGCCCGAAGCCACGAACGGCGTGATCACATGAGCCATCTCGCCGCCGAGATGGAACAGCGTCTGCATGGCATCGCCGGCCACCTCCAACTCACGACGCCCGGCGCGGGTCTCGTCGAGGGCCCGCTGGGTGACCGCGTCGCCGATGGCGCAGGCCTCGGAGATGATGGCGATCTCAACGTCGGTCTTGATCAGCCGGGCCCGCTGCATGATGGTGTCGCCGTCGACGAGTTCCACATCGGGCAGATGAGCCCGCAGGGCGTCGATGAACGACACGCTGGCCGCATCCACGCCCAGCCGCCCGTCTTCCAGGCCCCGCTCGGCGAGGATGGGCCGCAGGATGCTGCGGACGAAGCCGTCGACGAGTTCGGCCTGCTCCATGATGGGGATGGCGTGGGCCTCCGCCAGCCAGCTCATGTGCGCGCGAGCCTTGTCGATCTCGCCGCCCGAGCACAGCAGCACCGGATCCTGGCCTGCGGGTAGCAGCGCACCGTTGAGCGCCATCGTCTTGCCCGCGATCAGCTGGGCCCGCAGCGACGTGAGGTACCTGACGTTCTCGTCCTTCCACACCATCAGCGCGTCGACGCCCGACGCCGCCAATTCCCGCTGGGCCGCGGCCACCCGGTCCCGGCGCAGCCGGGCCATGTCGTAGCGGTCCTCCCAGTCCACCGCGAACGGACCCTTGGCGTATCCCGACGTCGAGCCGGTCGAAGTCACGACGAGGCTTCCTGTAGGAGCTGGAGCAGGGCGGCCGCGTCGAGATCGCCCAGGCCGCGCTCCACCGCCTCGCGATACTGGGGCAGAGCGGCACTCAGCAACGGGGTCGAGGCGCCGACGGACCGGGCGTGCGCGTCGATGATTCCGGCGTCCTTGCAGATGATGGCCAGCCGGGCCGAGGGTGGCTCGTACACCCCGGAGGCCATCATCGGCCCTCTGATGTCGAAGATCTTCGACGTTCCGACACCCGCGCTGATCACCTCCTGGACCACCTGGGGATCCAGGCCGCTGGCCGCACCCAGCAGATGGGCCTCAGCGGCAGCCAGGGTGTGAACCGACACCAGCAGGTTGGCCACGTACTTCATGCGCGAGCCGTTGCCGAACTCGCCGAGGTAGAAGGTGCGCCGGCCGACGCAGCCAAGGAGAGGCTCGGCCACGTCGAAGGCATCCCGGTCGCCGCTGGCATAGACGACGAGGGTGGCGTCGGCCGCCTGCAGGCCGGTTCCGCTGACCGGCGCATCGAGGACAGCCGCGCCACAGCTCTCGAGCACCGCTCTGGCCTGTTGCTTGGCTGCGAGGTCGAAGGTTCCCATCTCGACCACCACCAGACCGGGGCGGCCGCCGGAAGCCAGCGCCCGGCTCGCCTGATCCAGTGCCTCCGCCGTCGGCAATATCAGCACCACCACGTCGGCTTGGGCGGCGACGGCGGCCGCCGAATCCGCCGACTCGACCCCCAAAGCCGCGGCGCGGCCTGCATCCACGTCGAATCCGATCACCTCATGGCCGGCGGCCGCGACGTGGCGGCTCATCGCCCCACCCATCACTCCAAGACCGACGAACCCGACGACGAGCCTCGATCCGCTGTCAGCCATCGTGGGGAAGGATGGCGACCCGGCCGGCGTCACCGTCGAGCATCCCCAGCCTCGGACCGCTCCTCACGATGTCGCCTATCGGGCAGTCGACCACGGCCGGCACGGTCAACGAGCGGGCGACCTCGAAGAGGTGCGCGGTGGGCGCGCCGCCCAGCGAGACGAACCCGGCCGCGTCGAACAGCAGCGGCGACAGGTTGGCCAGCGGATACTGGGTGACGATGATGTCTCGGGGCCGCACATGGTCGGTCTGTTTGGAGTGCTCCACCCAGACGAGCCGACCGGCCCCCACACCGCCGGAGCTTCCACGGCCGGCGTAGACCTCGCCCTGCAGGGCGGCCACGCCCGCGAGGACCGGTTCCCACCGATCGAGGCCCTGGCGGCCCGCGGGGCGGGTCTGCTCGATCAGCCGACGGGCCACGCCCAGCAGCCGGGCCGCCGAACTCTCGTCGACCGGCGCCAACGCCTGCAGCGCCTCTATCGACTCGTTGGGCCGGTCGCTGCGCATGCGCCTGAGCACGCTCATGGCCCTTGCGTGGGCCTCGTCGGCGGACTGCGGGGCCACACCCCACGCCTGGGCCACCAGACGGCGCGAAAGGGCTCGGGCCTCGTCGGCCAGCTCTTCGACGCCGATTCCTTCGGGAGGCTCGACCGGCTTCAGCGGACGACCTCCCATCGGTGGAAGCCATCCCAGCACCAGCTCCTCGCCCACCGAGCCCGGGTACTCGCGGGCCAGGCGCACGAAGTCCAACGCGAAGGGGTGGCCGAGAGCGGCCGGCACTTCGAGGCTCTCCGCGCCTGCGCCGGCCTGGGAGCGCTGAACCTGCAACAGCAGCGGCGTCCCCTCCACCATCACCCACTCGATCAGGTTGCAGCCCAGCTCGTGCCGGGCCCTCATCGCCATCTCGGCCACCGCCAGCAAGCCCTCGGCGCCGACCAGCTCCACCGCATCGCTTCCCGCGACCTCGCCGCCGACGATCTCGGCCCGGCTGCCCGACAACCATCCGGCCATCAGGTCACGGGGCGATCCCTTGACCGCGTCGACCCTCACCGACCCGTCGGCAAAGACCATCGCGGCCCCTCCGAAGTCGGGGGCGATCTCGGGCTGCACCACCAGGCCCATCGGTGCCGAGACGGGCTCGATTCCGGCGCCTTCATAGCGTTCCAGCGCTTCGAGCGTGTAGCACGAGGCCCACACGCTCTTGGCCGCCTTGGCGATCTCGTCGCGGCGGACCTCCGGCACCGAGGTGAAGGCGCCTGACCACTGGCCGGAGCCTTCAAGAACACTGGAGGAACGCACGATCAGCGGTTCGGGCAGGCGCGCCGCAGCCGAGGCCAGCACGTCGGTCAACTCCGCGCCGAGATCGCAACCGATGATGGCCATCCGGGCGCCACCGGAGCCCCGGCTGTCCATCTGGGCCTCAGCGAGCGCCAGAGCGGGCGCCGACGCTGCCGGAGAGACCACGAAGCCGTCGGGCACGGGGAAGCCCGCAGCCATGGCCCGTGCCAGCCCCGCGCCCTTGGCACCCGACGCGGCCACGTCGGACGCGGCCGGGTGGCCCAGGGGCAGAACCAGCGCCGGGGCCCCGCCGTCGTTCACACCCACCGCAGAAACGCCGGCGCTCACCGAACCGGGCTGAACCGGACGGCGGCCGCGCCGGAACTCACCCGACGCAGATGATCTCGTCGAGGGGGAACGTAGAGATGAGTTCCACGCCGGTCTCGTTGACGATCATCATCTCCTCGAGGCGCACGCCGAACTCGTGCAGCTTGCCGTGCTGAGTCTCCAACGCGAAGACCATGCCGGTCTGGATCTCCTGGGGGTGGTCCAGCGACCAGATGCGTGAGATCACCGGCTGGTCGTATTGGGCCAGCCCGAGGCCGTGGCCCCAGAGGTTGGCCGCGGCCTCGTCCTCCTCCTCGTAGCCCCAGATCTCCTTGGCCGAGGGCCAAACTGCGGCGATGTCGGCGGTGGTGACGCCGGGCCGGGTGGCCTCGATGGAGTCCTGCAACCACTTGTTGGCCAGGTCGTAGTACTGCTTCTGCTCGTCGGTGGGGGTGCCGCCCACGCAGTAGGTGCGGTACACGCACGACTTGAAGCCGTTCCAGGTGAGTGCGGCGAGGTCGATTATCACCAGGTCGCCGGGACGGATGATGCGGTCGCCGTGGTTGCGCCAGTTCGGCCAGGCGTTGGGGCCGGAGGAGACGATGACGTCCTCGACGTTCTCCATGCCGGCGAAGTTGTAGAGGTACTCCATCCCGAAGGCGGTGACCTCGTTCTCGGTGAGCCCCGGCTTGAGGAACTGGGTGAACTCGTAGTGGGTGACATCACAGATCGACCCGACGATGCGCATGGCCTTCTGCTCGTTTGGGCTCTTGATGGCGCGGGCCTCCATCATCGGGGTCATTCCGTCCACCCAGTTGATGTTGCGCTCCTCGAAGGCCCGGATCATGTTGAGGTCCATGAAGTCCACGCCGAGAGGCTGGTCCGAGACTCCGGCGTCCTCGAGGTCGTTCATCAACGCGGAGGTGAACTTGGTGACCTGGGCGGTGGACGCAGGGCCGGCCGCTCCCTTGATCCAGGCGTAGGAGTAGCGCACGTTCTCTTTGGGGATCCACGGCGAGTGCTCGCGGATGTGGTAACCGATGTCGCCCTGCTCGTACAGGATCGGCTCCTGGCCCTCGATGAGCACCGCGTAGCGCAGACCCGGCTTGAGCTGGTTCCAGCCCGGCGTCATGGTGGACGTCACGTAGCGGATGTTCTCGTCGTACATCAACAGCATGGCCCCCAGGCCGTGACGCCGCATGGCCTCACGAGCCCGCCGCAGGCGCCACTCGCGCACCTCCTGCCAATTGATCCCTTCCCGCCAGTCGGTCCCGAGGACTCCGAATGCTTCCTTCACTGTTGCTCCTTGCTGCTCCCGGTAACGGGGGCGGCTCGTCGGGTCGGGCGGGTGCCGCTCGAAGCGGCTCGCCCTAGCTGATGACTTTGCGGGCGCACTCCACGAACTCGTCGTTGGTGAGCAGCCCCTTCTTCTGCAGCGACTTCGCCTTGACGATGCCGAGGATCTCCAGCGTCTCGTCGTCGTCGGCGGACATGTCGTTGTGCTCGAGCCACACCGCGATCGAGTCGACGCCGGAGCCCTTGCCCAGCACGATCTCGGGGGCGGCCTGACCGACCAGTTCGGGGCGGAACGGGAAGGCCTCGGTGACCTCGTCGCCCACGTTGCGTACCCAGGTCGCGATGATGCCGGACTCCACGTTGAACAGGCGCTCGCCGACCACCGGGCGGTTGCCCGGCTGGGTCACGCCCGCCATTTCCAGCACCTGCTTGGAGATGTCGGTGAAGTGCTCGGTCTTGATGCCGGTGTCGAGCCCGTACATGGTGAGCAGGGCCAGGATGGTCTCCTCGGTGGGCGTGTTGCCCGAGCGCTCGCCGAGGCCGGTGACGGTGGTCTGGATGACCTCCACGCCCTCGGTGACAGCCAGGATGGTGTTGGCCACGCCCATGCCGAAGTCCATGTGGAAGTGGGTCTCCATGGGCACACCGAGCCGGTCGCGGGTCTGGCGCACGAAGTAGGCCACCGCGTGGGGCGACAGCACGCCGAAGGTGTCCACCAAGGCCACCGCGTCGACGTAGCCGTCGGTGGCGACCCGCTCCATCATGTCGAGGTACTCGCCTATGTCGGCCCGGGTGGCGTCGATCGGGAAGAAGGTCACCTTCAAGCCGTGCTCATGGGCGAAGTTGGTGGCCTCGATGGACGCCTCGAGCGCCCTCTCCACCGGCCAGCGGTAGCCCTTGGCGATCAGGTGGTGGCTGGAGGGCACCTCCATGACGACGCCACCGACGCCGCAGTCGATGGCCAACTTGACGTCGTCGACCATGCACCGCGAGAACGCGTAGACCTCGGAGTCGAGCCCGGCGGCGGCGATGCGGCGGACGGCCTCCTCATCAGCGGGCGACACCGCGGGAAGACCGGCTTCGATGCGGTGGATCCCGGCGTTGCTGAGCAACTCGGCGATGCGCATCTTCTCATCGGCAGTGAACTCCACGCCGGCCTGCTGCTCGCCGTCGCGCAGGGTCACGTCGTGCACCTTGAGGGTGGCGGGAAGGTTCATCTCCCCGGTGGCCTCTGGCAGGTAGTTCCAGGGGCTGGAGAACCAGTTGTCGGTGATCCACGGGGTCTGCGATGAACTCATCTCGTCTCCTCGGCGCAGCTGACGGAGCGCCGATCATATATTATGTCAGGTCTCATTTCAACGTGAACGGCCTTATCAGGGGGCCGATTGACCGCGTCTACAGGTCGAAGATGCGAGCCGCGTTGGAACCCTTGATCGCGACGCGCTCATCCTCGGTGAGGCCCTCGACCCGGTCGATCAGGCCCACCGGATCGGTCTCGCCCATGTCGAAGGGGAAGTCGGTGCCCATCATCACCCGCTCGGAGCCGACCACGTCGATCAGGTGCTTCACGTACTGGGGCTGGAACACCATGGTGTCGTAGTAGAGGCGCTTGAAGTAGTGGCTGGGAGGGCGGTCGGGGATCCGGGTCCGGGTCTCGGGGCGAACCTCCCAGGTGTGATCGGCCCGGGCCGCGTAGAACGGCACATACCCCCCGCCGTGCAGCAGCACCAGCTTCAGATCGGGCAGCTCCTCGAACAGCCCGGAGAACACCATGCGGTGCACCGCCACGGTGGTCTCGAGCGGATTGCCGATGCAGTTGACGAAGAAGTAGTCGTCGAGGCGCTGGCTCTCCTCGTAGCCGTTGGGATGCAGGATCACGGGCACGCCTTTGGCCGCCGCCGCCTGCCAGAAGGGCCGGAAGCGGGGCTCGTCGAGGTTGTGGCCGTCGACCGTGCCGCCGATCTGCAGCCCCTTGAACCCGAGCTCGTCGACGGCGCGGTCCATCTCTGCGATGGCCGCGTCCACGTCCTGGAGGGGAACGGTGG
>JAJDZO010000367.1 GCA_022824605.1 Acidimicrobiia bacterium | reverse complement strand
TGCTCGCAGCCGACGATGTCGTAGAGAGGCTGAAGCAGGAACTGATCGAACGAGGGTCGTTCTGCTCAGAGGAGGACTTTCAGCGCGGCGAAGAAGTCGTGCGCAATGCGAAGGCCAGGCGCGGCGAAGCTCAGTCCGACGCTCAGGTGCCACCCCTGGCCAACCCATCAGCACGGCTTGTGATTGGGGTCGTGCTGTGCTTGCTCAGGCTGTTCCACGTCGAGGAACTGGCGTAGCGCCTCGCGGATGACCTCGCTTGTCGTCGTGCCGTCAGTCTCGGCCCGAGAGGCCACCGCAGTTCGAAGCTCCGGGTCGATACGAACTGGCACCACTTCAGCCGGCCCCGAGCCCATAGCGGGACGGCCTCTGCGACGCTTGCGCAGCGTCTCGATGTCATAGTCGCCGGCCTCGCCCGCATGGCGCGCGCTCGCTCGCCTATTCGCTCGGCCTCTTACCCGCGCATGACGAACCACACGGCCTGTACCGTGGTTGGGAGCGAACGTAGGCGCGTGATGCTCAGGAGGACGATGGCCATGCACCGATCGCCGGAAGAAATTGGCCGTCTCGGCGACGCGATTTACGATCGGGACATACGTCCCGATGTCGAGGCCGTCCACCGGGGCAGAATCGTCTCCATCGACGTCGATAGCGGTGACTACGCCGTGGGCGACACTGTCATCGCCGCTACCGACCAACTGCGGGAACGCCATCCCGGCGCCGATGTCTGGAGCCTGCGAATCGGCTACGGGGCGCTGAGACACTTCGGAGGCCGGGCGGTGCGGAGGCCGGAGTGATCGAGGGCGTCGTCAACGCTGCACGCGAGGCTATAATCACGCTGCCAGTGCGAGGCCCCACGGGCCAGACGCGCGAGGTCGAGGCCGTAATCGATACCGGCTACACCGGCATGCTGACGCTCCCTCCCTCAACCATCGCCGAGTTGGGCCTGTCATGGCGGAGCAGCGGGCGGGCCATCCTGGCGAATGGGACCGAGGACATCTTCAGCACCTACGACATCACCCTGGTATGGGACGGTGCGCTGCGGCGAGCGGAGGCCGACGACTTCGCGAGGTGAGATCAGGTGGTGATGGCGGATGCCTCGGTGGCGGCGCGGTGTACGAACGCCTCGATCTCGGCTGGGCTGCACCGGTCGATTCCGTAGAGGGCCAGCCACCGCAGCTTGGTGCCCGGCGCGCACAGGCCGGCAATGGTGCGGCGCAGCAGATGGCGCCCCGGCTCGCCCTGTAGCCCGTTGACCCACTTGGACGAGCCGTGGGTGGTGACGGCCACCAGATGCCGCACCGTGCGCAGCGGCGAGGTTGACGGGTCGGCAGCACCGTCGATCCAGGCAATGAGTTCAGTCTGCACCCACTCAAGCATCGGCGCGGGCAGTCCACCCCACCAGGTGGGGTAGACGAACACCAGGCCTTCGGCACCGCCGATGCTCGCCCCGTCGATCGAGTCGCCCTGGGTGAGCCGCACCACCTGAACCTCGTGACCCGCGCCTCGCAGCGTCTCAACCAGCCGGTCGCGCAACACGACGTTGAGACACTCCGCTTGCGGATGGGCGTGCAGCACCACGAAGCGCACCGCCAGAGGGTACTCACCGTCCGCGGTCGGTTCCTGGCTGGGCGATCACGACCGGCCGCCGGTAGGCATGACTAGAACACCCCCCACGGACGGCGGATTCCCCAGGCTGCAACACCGCCCGCCGGTCGGCATTACGAGAACACCCCCACGGACGGCGGATTCCCGGGCTGCGACACCGGCCGCCGGTAGGCCACGGGCCCCAGGGCCCGCGTAGATTGACTCCGTGGGCAGCGACACAGTGGCGTGGGCTGGATTCGAGCGGGCCGATCCCGACCTGGCCCTTCAGACCCGACAGAGGCTGGAGAGCCATCGGCACGCCGTCATGGCCACCCTGCGAGCCGACGGTTCGCCGCGCCTGTCGGGCATGGAGGCGCCGGTCCGATCCGGGCACCTGTGGCTGGGCATGATGCCGGGATCGGCGAAGGCGGACGATCTGGCCCACGACCCGCGCTTTGCGCTCCACAGCGCCCCCGACTCCGAAATGCTGCCCGATGGCGACTCCCGTATCGACGGTGCAGTCAGGCCCGCTGATGCGGCCGAGCGGGAGGAGTTCATCGCCGGTCACCGCTTCCCCATCGAGGATCCCTCCAGCATGGTGCTGTATGTGGCCCTGATCAGCCGGGTCGTGTTGGTGAGAGTGTCAGGCGAGAGTCTGTTGATCGAGTCATGGACGCCCAGCACAGGCCGCAACACCCAGCGCCGACAATAGGAAATCCACGAGCATCAACCGAACCAGGGAGTGACAGACATGCATCTGCGGGACTGGATAATCGACGACTTGAGATCGCTGCGGGCCAAGCTCAACGGCGGGGTCCTCAGCCTCATCCCGCCTGAGCGGCGGCGGGAACGGGCCGACGGCGGCGGGATCGCGCCGGTGTATGTGCTGTGGCATCTCGCCCGCCACCACGACGTGGCCGTTAACGCCGTGCTGCGGGGCGCTGACGCCGTGGTCGATGGCTGGACCGGCCAGCTCGGCATCGACCGCGATCTCTGGCGCGGCCTGGCCGAGGGGGAGGACTCCGAACTCGTCGACGTGCTCGATCCCGAGGCGGTCGGCGCCTACGCGATGGCCGTGTTCGACTCCACCGCGGGTTGGCTCGACAGCCACGGCCTTCCCTCGATGGACAGCCTGCCCGACACGACGGGTGCCCTTCAGTCGATCGGCGCTCCCGAGGACCGCTTCGACTGGCTGTACTCGATGTGGGACGGCAAGCCGGCCGCCTGGTTCTTGCAGTGGAGCGCCATCGGTCACGGCTTCAACCACCTGGGAGAACTGGTGTCCATCCGCAACCGCCTCGGTCTCAGCCCGTTCTAGCGGGACGAGCGGCCCCGGGGGCGGGGTGGCGCCTACGGCTACCGTCTAGGGCGTGCGCCTGCACCGTTGCCTCGCCGCCGCCGGCGCAGTGTGCGTCCTGGCGGCGTCAGCCTGTTCGAGCACGCCGACTCGCACCTCGGTGCCCGCTCCAGCCGAGTGGACCCCTGAAATCGAACGGAATCCGGTGCTGGAACCGGCGGCGCCCACCGCGCCGCCGGTCGAGCTGGTCGCACCTCCAGAACCGATCCCCAACGACGAGAACGGCGCTGCATCAGCCGCCGACGAATCCAGCGGCACCGACGCCGACGGCACCGGCTTGATCGCCGCCGCCGGACCGACCGGCTTGCGGCTGTTGCAGCCGAGCGGCGAGGTGGTGGGCGAGTTGGGTTCGGGCTACGTCGTCACCCAGCCGACCTGGTCGCGCGATGGGCGCCGGCTGGTGGCCACCCTCGTCAATCCGACCATCGGCACTTCAGAGGTTGCCGTCGTCGACATCACCACCGGCAACATCGTCACGGCCGCGACCGCCCGCCCCTACTTCTTCTACACCTGGAGCCACGACGGCTCCCGGATGGTCGCACTGGGACCGGGCCAGAACGGCGGGACCGCCGCTGTCATTCTCGACGAGACAGGCACCCCCGCTTCAGACGTGTCGCTCCTGAGCCCCAGCCTGTACGTCGCCTGGGAGCCGGCAGGACAACGGCTGCTGGTTCATGCCGGGCACCGGTTGATGCTGGTGAACGATGTGGACTCGCCTCAAGACAACCACGATCTCGGTACGGTCGGCGTCGACTTCCTGGCTCCGGCCTGGGTGCCGGGTACTCAGGAGTTCTTATACGTGGACTCCTACGGGCAGGCCCCCGTCGACGCCACCGAGCAGGAACTCCTAGACCGCAGGGACAGCAATGCTCGGCAGTTGCTGCGCCGCAACGCCGACACCGACGAGATCACCGATCTGGGGCCAACCGGTCCCTACACCACGATGGCGGTCCACCCCACCGGAGATCGTGCTGCTGTCTCGGCTGCGCACCGGCTGCCCGCGACCACCGACAACGGCGAGGCACAGAACCCGTCCTCGCAGCCGGTCGCCACCACCGAGACACCGATCCCGGAAGGCTCGGTGCAGATCGTGGACCTCGCCACCGCCGAGCGCCGAACCGTCCTCGACAGGATCGCTCTCTGGCTCGAATGGAGCCCGGACGGCCAGCACCTGCTGATCGCAGCCGACACGGACGATCCGGACGGCACCGGACTGTCGTGGCACATCTGGGACGGGCAGCAGTCGTATGAACTGGCCCGGTTCTCGCCTACGGCCACGTTCCTGCGCGACTACCTGCAGTTCGCCGACCAGTACGACGAGACACCGCGACTGTGGTCGCCGGCCGGCGACGCCATCACCTTCGGCGCCAACACCGCCGACGGCGACATCACCGCGGTGGCCCGCCTCGACCGCGCCGGCGACGTGACCAGCCTCGGAGCCTCCAACGTGTCGTTCTGGAGCCCTGTCGGCGTCGCACTCCCCCAAGAGGCCCGACGGGCAGGCGCGTGATCCGGCCACATCATGCGCGGCGACGGCCCTGACCTGGTACCCCAACAACCACGACCGGGTACGGTGACCGCCATGGCCAGTGAACACAGTCGCCGTCTGGAGGATCTGAGCGGACCCGAGATCGGCGAGCGGATCACCGAGTCGTCGGTGATCATCCAGCCGGTCGGCGCGGTGGAGCAGCACGGCCCGCACCTGCCGCTGTCGGTCGACCATGTGATCGCCCACGAGTCCGCCGCCGCGCTGGTGGCCGAGCACGGCGACGCCCACGACCTGTGGCTGCTGCCCACCCTTTCGGTGTCGAAGTCCAACGAGCACGCCTGGTCGCCGGGCACCCTATGGCTGTCGGCGGAGACGCTGCTGGCGGTGCTGCGAGACATCGGCCGCTGCGTGGCCGGCACCAAGGCCCAGCGCCTCGTGTTCCTCAACGGCCACGGCGGCAACTCGTCGCTGCTCAACGTGGCCTGCCGGGAGATCCGACTGGAGCACGGCCTGATGACCTTCCTCGTGCATCCGTTCGTGCCCCCCGATCAGGGCGGCAGGTCTCCTGAGGCGGAGCTGGGCATGGGGATCCACGGCGGGCACAGCGAGACTTCGGTGTTCATGCACCTGCGGCCCGATCTGGTGCACCTTGAGCGGGCCGACCGGGCCGTTCCCGCGGGCCTGGCCGAGAACCGCTATGTGCGCTTCGGGGGCATGGCCTCGTTCGGCTGGCTGTCCAACGATTTCGGGCCGCACGGCCACATCGGCGACCCGACCGGGGCCAACGCCGAAGAGGGCAAGCTGCTGTTCGAGACCTCGGTGGGGTTGCTCGGCGAGCAGATGGCTGAGATCGCCGCCTTCGGCTTCGGCCGCAGCCCGGACTGAACCTCCGCGGGTAGACGCGGAAGGGACCGGGGCGCCAACCCCGGTCCCCCCAATGGGTCTACGAACTGTCGACCGATGCGCTATGACGGCATCCAGGCGCTCCAGGTTGCCGAGTTGTCGGTGATCCAGTCGGCCGCGGCATCCTCGACGCTCTTGCCCTCTCCATCGATGGCGGCCAGCATCGACACCTGATCGGCGGTGGTGTAGTTGAAGTTGTGCAGGAACTCCCACGCGGCGGGGGCACCGTCCTCAAGTCCCGCCCACACGATCTTGAACAGGTCCTCGGCCGGGTAGTACTTGTTGCCGTCGGGATCGAGCGGCAGCTCCAACTCGACCAAGTCGAACGTGTTGAACGCCGAGTGGGGCGTCCAGAAGTAGGACAGCACCGGCGCCTCACGGGCGAAGGCCCCGTCGAACGCGGCCAGCAGCGCCTCCTCGGAACCGGCGTAGACGATCTCAAGATTCAGTCCGAAGTCGTCGATGATGTCCTGCTCGAAGGTCACCCAGCTCGGATCGCCGTGCAGAATCTGCCCGGCGTCGCCCGTCTCCGCGGTGGCGAACAGGCCGGCCAGATCGGGATCGGTGAACCCTTCCGCGCTGGCCAGTGCCGGATTCTGATCGATCATGTAGGCGGGCAGGTACCAGCCGATCTGACCGGTCGGACCGAGCAGGCCGGCGTCCACGACATGGCCGTCGGGGTTGTCGATGAAGTCGGTGCGGTTCTGGGCGTGACCCGAGGGCCAGACCTCGAGCGATGCGTGCAACTCGCCGGTATTGATCGACGACCACTGGGCGTTCTCGTCGAGGTCGGTGATCTCGACGGCGTAGCCGATCTGCTCGAGGAGTTGCGCAGCGACCGCGACGTTGGCCTCGGAGCCGCTCCACGGGTTGGCGACCAGGTGGATGGTGGTGACCTCGCCGAGGTCGGGGCCGGCCATCTCCTCTTCGGCGTCGTCGCCGCTGCAGGCCGCGGCCAGCAGGCCGGCCACCGCGATCACGGCAGCCAGCTTCCATAACGGTCTGGTCATGAATTGTCCCTCCAGGTATCAGTGGTGGCCGCCTCGTGACGGCCCGGTTGATGGGGCAATGTCTATCACCGCGTCTCTGCGATGTGAACAGCGATTTTTCGCGGCCACGGGACCGACCGTGGCTCGACCACCGGGTGCACCCCGAACGCATGGGCCGCGAGCAGCGATGGCCGCGGCCACTACATTTGACCGGCAGTGACCGCCGAGCCGACGCCCTTGGAGTGCACCGGGACGACCAAGTTGTTCGGCGATGACATCTCGGGTGCCCGCGCGCTGCTGGCCGACGGCTGTGACCGCCAGCAGATCCTGGACCGGACCGGCTGCCTGGTGGCGGTGCGCGACGCCACCTTCTCGGTGAGTCGGGGCGAGACATTCGTGGTGATGGGTCTGTCCGGCTCGGGGAAGTCGACGCTGATTCGATGCCTGTCACGTCTCATCGAACCGACCAGCGGGACCATCAAGATAGAGGGCACCCCGATCGGGGACCTCGACGATCAGGAACTCCGGGAACTGAGGCGGCGGCGTCTGTCGATGGTGTTCCAGCACTTCGGGCTGTTCTCGCACCGCCGGGTGATCGACAACGTCGCCTTCGGCCTTGAGATCCAAGGGGTGGCCAAATCGCAGCGCTATGAGCGGGCCCTGGAGGTGCTGTCGGTCGTGGGCCTGAGCGACTGGGCCGACCACTTTCCCCAGCAGCTCTCAGGCGGGATGCAGCAGCGGGTCGGCCTGGCTCGAGCGCTGTGCGTGGAACCCGAGATCCTGTTCTTCGATGAGCCGTTCTCGGCGCTTGATCCCCTGATCCGCCGAGAGATGCAGGACGAGCTTCTGTCGCTTCAAGCCCGGATGCAGCGGACGCTGGTGTTCATCACCCACGACTTCCATGAGGCGCTCAAGCTCGGCGACCGCATCGCCATCATGAAGGACGGCGAGTTCGTGCAGGTGGGCACCCCCGAACAGATCGTGTCGGCCCCGGCGGACGACTACGTTCGAGAGTTCACCACCGACGCCCCCAAGACCAAGGTGATCACGGTCGGCTCAGCGATGAAGCCTCTGCACGGCGCGGCTCCGCCGGGCGAGCCGGTGCGTGTCGACGATGTGCTCGACGATGTGCTCGCCCGGCTGCTGGCCGACCCCGCGGAGCTGGGCATCGTCGACGAACGGGGCGAAGTGGTCGGCACCGTCGACCGTGCCCGGGTGGCCGCCCTGCTGGGCGAGAGTTCCCGGGCCGGCGCGGTGAGCGCAGGCCGCAGCACCCCACGGCAGTGACTACGGCGCCGCCGGCTGCCGAGCCGACCTCGGCGGCGAGCACGGTCCAAGCCCGACTGGCCCTCGACCGGCGGCGGCGAACCCGGTCGGGCATCGAGCTTGCGGTGGGTCTGGCCGTTGTCGTCGCCGCTCAGTTGGCGCTCAGCGCAGTGGGCGGGTTCCCGGAGTCGTGGGCCGTTCCCTTGGCCGACTGGATCGACGAGGCCCGCCGCTGGGTGATCAACAACCAGACCACCCACTGGAGCTTCTCGTTCATCTTCAACCCGATCAGCGACTTCAT
This sequence comes from Acidimicrobiia bacterium, assembly GCA_022824605.1. GTDB lineage: Bacteria > Actinomycetota > Acidimicrobiia > Acidimicrobiales > Aldehydirespiratoraceae > Aldehydirespirator. Next base: position 4,248 of record JAJDZO010000367.1, on the reverse strand, counting down.
CGACGGGGGTCTGAGGGCGGTGGAGGGCTTCCTGCTGTGGCTGCCGTGGTATGTGGTGGCCGCCGCGGCGGCTATGGCGACCACCGCTGCGCTGGGGTTGCGGGCCGGACTGCTGGCCGGGGTCGGCGTGTTGTACTTCGGGGCCGTCGAACTGTGGGATGAGAGCCTCCAGACGGTGGCGCTGATGACGGTGGCGGTGGGCATCTCGGTCGCCATCGGAGTGCCGGCGGGGATCGCCTCGGCCCGCTACGACCGGCTGCAGCGCAGCCTGCGACCCCTGCTCGACGCCATGCAGACCCTGCCCGCGTTCGTGTACCTGATCCCGGTGGTGCTGCTGTTCGGCGTCGCTCGGGTACCGGCCATCATCGCCACGGTGGTGTACGCCCTGCCGCCGGTGATCAGGCTCACCGACCTGGGCATCCGCAGCGTTCCGGCCAGCACCGTGGAAGCAGCCGAGATGTTCGGCGCCACGCCACGCCAGACCCTGCGCAAGGTGCAGTTCCCCCTGGCGCTGCCCAGCGTGCTCACCGGCATAAACCAGACCATCATGATGGCTCTGAGCATCGTGGTGATCGCGGCCCTGATCGGTGCCGGCGGGCTGGGACAGGTGGTGCTGGAGTCTCTCAGGCGGCTCTTCGTCGGGCGGGCCCTCGAGGCCGGGTTGGCCATCGTGGTGCTGGCCATGCTCATGGACCGCGTCACCCACGGCGCCGCCGGCCTGGGCGCTCGGCGTCGCAGGCTCCGGCTGATGCCCGACTCGCTGGGCCGATCGGCGCCCGTGAGGGCGCTTGAGGACGCTCTGGAATCCGTCGACCGATTGATGTGCCGGGTGGGTGCATCGCTGGCGTCGCCGCTGCGGCGCTCTCCTGGCCTGGCGGCGGTGGCTCGCCGTCCCCGCTGGGTGCTCGGGATGGCTGCTCTCGCGGTAGTCACGATCGCCAGTGCGGTGGTGGGGCGGCCCGAGTTCCCCTCGGCCTTCTCGTTCTCGTTCGCGTCGCGGATCGACTGGCTGGTGGACTGGGTGCGCGACAACCTTTACGAGATCGGCGGCACCTGGTTCGGGACCGGCTGGTTCAGCGACTCCATGACCATCTACGCGGTGACCCCGCTGCGAGAACTGTTGAGCGCGGAGTTGGCCTGGCCGGTGGTGGTGCTGGCCGTGGCGTTGGCCGGTTGGAGGCTCGGCGGTGCGCCCCTGGCCACGTTCTGCACCGCCTGCGTGGCCGGGTTGGGGTTCCTCGGGATGTGGACACTGTCGATGGACACCTTCGCGCAGGTCATCGTGGCGGTGGTGATGGCGATCCTGTGCGGCATCCCCCTGGGCGTGCTCGCGGCCCGCAGTGACCGGTTCGAGCGGATGCTCAAGCCGGTGCTCGACTTCTTGCAGACCATTCCCAGCTTCGTGCTGCTGGTGCCGGTGATCATCATGTTCAACGTGGGCCGGATACCGGGGATCATCGCCTCGGTGCTCTACGCCCTGCCGGCCGCCACCCGGCTCACCAACCTGGGTATCCGCGGCGTTTCTGGCGAGGCCACGGAGGCGTCCAAGGCGTTCGGCGCCACCCGGGGCCAGACGCTGCGCAAGGTGCAGTTGCCCCTGGCTGCGCCGAGCATCATGGCCGGAATCAACCAGACTGTGATGCTGGTGCTGGCCATGGTGGTGATCGCCGGGCTGGTGGGCGGCGGCGGCCTGGGTCTGGAAACGGTGAAGGGTCTGAGGCGGACCGACTCGGTGGGGTCGGGCTTCGTGGCCGGTCTGGCCATCGTGTTGCTGGCGATGCTGCTGGACCGTCTGCTGCAAGCCGGGACCAGGCGGTTCACCCCCACCAAGAGCGGCTCCTAGGGGCAGGCGCGGCGGCGCGGCGGGCGGCGAAATTGCAAATCAGCTGGCCACCCTAGTGGTCCGTCGCTTAAATAGTTGGGGCGGTTATGGTGGGGGTCATGGTTACAGCGTTGGAGTTGTCGGAGGGTGATCGCGTGGCGTTGGAGCGCATGGCGCGGTCGGGGTCGGAGCCGTATCGGCGGGTGGTGCGCGCCGGGGCGTTGTTGGCTTTGGCCGACGGCGCGTCGGTGCGGTCGGTGGCGCGGGGTCTGGGCTCGCACCAGGACACGGTGCGCGGCTGGCGGGACCGGTTCTTGGAGTCGGGGCCGGCCGGTGTGGGCGTGGTGGCGCCGGGGCGGGGCCGCAAGCCTGAGATCTCCGCGGCGGTGGTGGAGGCGATCGTGGCGGACACGCTGCACAGCGTGCCCGAGGACGGCTCGGTGGCGTGGTCGACGCGGTCGATGGGTCTGCGCCACGGGGTGGGAAAGGACACCGTGGCGCGCATCTGGAGGGCGCGGGAGCTGCGCCCGTGGCGCGCCGAGACCTTCAAGCTGTCCGCGGACCCCGACTTCGAGGCCAAGCTCACAGATGTGGTGGGGCTGTATCTGGACCCTCCCGAGCGGGCCGCGGTGTTCAGCTTCGACGAGAAGACCCAGGTCCAGGCCATCGACCGCACCCAGCCGTCGCTGCCGCTGCGGCCGGGCCGGGCCCGCACCCTCACCCACGACTACAAACGCAACGGCACCGTGGACCTGTTCGCGGCGCTCAACGTCGCCACCGGCGAGGTGCTGCACCGCACCCGCGAACGCCACACCGGCAAAGACGTGCTGGCCTTCTTCAAATGGATCGACCTGCACACCGCGCGCCACCTCGACGTCCACATCGTGTTGGACAACCTCTCAGCGCACAAGTCCCAGCCCGTGCGCGACTGGCTCGCACACCCCAAACGAGCCCGCTGGCACCTGCACTTCACCCCCACCTCGGCATCATGGCTCAACCTCATCGAGGCCTGGTTCTCGGTGCTGACCCGCAAAGCCCTCACCAACAACAGCTTCAACTCCGTCGCAGAACTCACCGAAACCATCGACACCTGGGCCCAGAACTGGAACCAAGACCCCCAACCCATCGCCTGGACCCAACCCGCCAACGACATCATCGCCAAAGTCAAACGAGGACGAGCCGCCCTAACCAAATCCGCGACAGACCACTAGTGATGGTCAACCCATTGAGGTTCGGTTCAGGAGCCCTGCCAGCGGGGGGCGCGGCCCTCGGTGAAGGCTTTGGGGCCCTCGGCGGCATCAGCGGATGCCAGCATGGCCTCGTAGGCGTCCAACTCTCCTGATCGGAGCAGCTTGAACGCTTCGGGCAGCGAGAGATGAGCCGTGCGGTCGCGGATCTCGGAGGCTGCGGCCACCGATAGGGGGGCGGCCTCCGCCACCTGGATAGCGAGGCTCCGGGCCTCCTTCATCAGATCCGCGGTGTCGGTCAAGAAGTTCACCATCCCCAGCAGCAGCGCCTCGGACGCGTCCAGGCGGCGGCCGGCGTAGAGAACCTCGTTGGCCAGTACGGGCGGGAGGATCCTGGGCAGACGGATCGATGCGGCGTCGGGCACAAGCCCGAGCGAGGCCTCGGGCAACCAGAAGCGGGCATGATCAGCAGCAACCACAAGATCGGCAGCCAGCACAATCTCGAATCCACCCCCGATGGCCATGCCGTTGACCGCACAGATCACCGGCTTTAGCAGGCCGGGCAGCTCACCGAAGCCGCCGAAACCGCCTTCGCCGTAGTCGGCCTCGAACTCCTCGCCGCCGGCTGCGGCGTTCAGATCCCAGCCCGCGCAGAAGAACCGGTCGCCTGCACCGGTGAGGATCGCCACCCGCAGGTCACCGTCGTCACGGAAGGCGGCGAACAGACGGCTCAACTCCCGGCTGGCAGCCGCATCGAGGGCGTTGGCCTTGGGGCGGTCGATGGTGATCTCGAGCACGGGCCCGTCGGTCACCGCGGTCACCGCGCCGGTCGCGGCGTCTTCAGTCATGGTCCGGCGGGTCGGCCACGATCATCAGCGCATCGGCGGCTACGGCCGAGTGGGGCGTCACCAAGAGGGGGTTGATCTCGACTTCGATGATGCCGCGATCGTCGCGCGCCAGCGCACCCAACGCGGTGACCGCCTCCATCACGGCATCGAGTGCCGCGGGCGGGCGGTTGCGGTATCCGGTCAGCAGGGTCCAGACCCTGAGGCTCTGAAGCGCCTCCAGCACCTCGCCGCTCTCCACCGGAAGCAACAGGCCGGCCGCGTCGTCGAACAGCTCCGCCATGGTGCCGCCGGCCCCGAGCGTGAGCAGCATCCCGACCGGGGGCGTCGACCGCACGTCCACCAGCAGTTCAGCGACGACCTCGGTGACGCACGACTCCACCAGCACAACTCC
>JAJDZO010000129.1 GCA_022824605.1 Acidimicrobiia bacterium | reverse complement strand
GTGGCGGTGACCGCTCAAGGCCCCGAGATCGAGTGGGAGATGGCCACCAGCTGGCCGACCGCGCTGGTGACGCTGTTCGGCTCGGCGCAGTTCTTCGCCCAGAAGGTGAGCGAGCTGACCGGAGGACGCTTCATCATTCATCCGCGTCCCGCGGGCGAGATCGTCGGCGGGCTGGAGGTGCTCCCCACGGTGAGAGACGGCGGAGCGCAGTCCGGCCACACCGCGTCGTACTACTACGTCGGGTTGACCCCGGTGCAGCAGTTCGGAACCGCGGTGCCGTTCGGGCTCACGCAGCGTCAGCAGAATGCCTGGCTGTACCAGGGGGGCGGCATCGAGCTGCTCAACGAGTTCTACGCCGAGGAGCACGGCATCATCGCCTTCCCGGCGGGCGCGACCGGCTGCCAGATGGGCGGCTGGTTCACCAAGGAGCTCCAGTCGGTCGACGACCTCAACGGGCTCAAGATGCGCATCCCCGGCCTGGCCGGGCGTGTGCTCGAGAACCTCGGCGGCGAGCAGGTCACCCTGGCCGGCGGCGAGATCCTGCAGGCCATCCAGACCGGGGCCATCGACGGCGCCGAGTTCGTCGGCCCGACCGACGACTTGATCCTCGGACTCGACGAGTTCCAAGGCGACCTGTACTACTACCACCCGGGCTGGTGGGAGCCGGGCACCGCGGTCGAGGTGCAGTTCAACCTCGACCTGTGGAACGAACTGCCCCCCGAGTACCAGGCCGCCATCCAGGCTGCGGCCGCCTACGCCAACATGGACACCATGGCCAAGTACGACGTGCTCAACCAGAGGGATCTCCAGACCATCAAGGGCTTCGCCCAGATCCGGGAGTTCCCGGCCGACATGATGGCCGCGTTCAAGGCCGAGACCGAGAACGTGCTCGACACGGTGGCGTCCGAGGACGAGAACTTCGCCCGGATCCTCGGCCCGTGGCGCGAGTTCCGCGACGGCATCGCGGAGTGGCACGGCCTCGCCGAGCGGTCCTTCCTCACCCAGCAGACCCAGATCTGATCAAGGCCTGAGCGGCTGTTGGGCCGGAGCCTCCGTGGCCCCGGCCCGGACGGGTCGTATGGCAAAGTACCGGTCATCTGCGGCACACTACGCGGCGTGTCCGGTTCAGACAGGTCCCCGCCGCCGGCAGGCGAGGGGCGCGGTGACGGGCCTGGGAGCAGGCTGCCCAACGTCCCCAAGTTCCGCACGGATCGGAGCCATTACCGGGCTGCGCTCGAGCAGTGGATGCGGCGGGCCTATCCCTCGCGGCACGGCCTGACCGTCACCGATATCGAGATCCCGGTGAGCACGGGGTTCTCCAACGAGACGGTGATCCTCGACGCGGCCTGGACCGAGGACGGTGCGGATCGTCAGGAGCGCTATGCGGTGCGGATCGAGCCAGACGACGGCGGGATGTTTCCACCGCAGACGCCGCATTGCGCGGTGTCGGTGAAGTTGCAGTACCGGGCGATGCAGGCGGTGGCGGAGGCAGGTGTGGCACCCGTTCCGACGCTGTTGGGCTACGAGGGCGACCCGGCCGTTCTGGGGGCGCCCTTCTTCATGATGGGCTTCGTAGCTGGTCGGGTGGCTGCCGATGTGCCCCGCTACACCGAGGCCGGCTTCGTGGTGGACGAGGCCACGCCGCAGGAGCGCCGACGCATGGTGTTGTCGGCCATCGACACCATCGCCGGCATTCACAGCCTCAACTGGCGTGCCGCCGACCTCGGCTGGCTCGACCCCAGCGGCACCGGCCACCCCACCACCGCATTGCAGATCGATCTGTATCGCAATCACGTCGGTTCGGAACTGGCCGGGCGGGAGCATCCCGTGCTGGATGCCGCGCTCGACTGGCTGCAGGCCAACGACCCCGGCGACGATCGGGTGGGGCTGACCTGGGGCGATGCCCGGCTGGGCAACATCATCCTGGCGGACTACCGCACCGCGGCCGTGCTCGACTGGGAGGTGTGCGCCCTCAGCCCCACCGAGGCCGATGTGGGATGGTGGCTGATGTTCGACCGGATGTCGTTCGACGACATGGGCATCGAGCGCCTCGACGGCTACCCCACCCGCGATGAGATGATCGCCCGCTATGAGCAGGTCTCAGGACGGGCCGTGCGGGATCCGCACTACTGGGAAGTGTTCGGTGCCATGCGCTTCTGCACCGTCTTCATCCGGCTGGGCGACCGGCTGACCGCGGCCGGCTTCATGCCGCCGGATCGCAACCCCGCAGTGGGCAATCCGGTGACCGCTGCGCTGGCCGCGCTGCTAGGCATCCACAACCCCACTCCCGACCTGCTAGCGCGCTGACCGCACCGCCGTGCGGCCGGCCTTGCCGGCCCGATGATCCCGCCGCCGCGGCGCGCCTAGAGGCCGAGCGAATAGGCGAGCGAGCGCGCTCCATACGGGCGAGGCCGTGGCCCGAGCGGCCCGTGAGCGCAGCGAACAAGAGCGGGAGTCACCCCGTCACGATGCGACGGGTCTACACCTATCCGCGCTGCCTTTTGTGACCGATGCCGTCTCGGTGCTCTCAGGTGCCGAAGTCCTCGGGTACGTGGATGGGCATGTCGGTCTCGGCCCAGTCCTTGACCGTCTTGGCCACCCGCGCGGCCTCGGTCGGCGGCAGGGTGGACACGATGCTGCGGCCCAGTGCCTCGAAGACGGGGATCTCGTCGTCGTTGAGAGCCTGCATCGGGGTCTTGCGATTCATGGCGGCGTCGAGGGCGGGGGCCAGACGCTCCAGCTTGGCCTGCTCCCGCTCGGCCTCGTCCTGCGCGAACTCGCCCATGATGTCGGCCGCGAACAGCTCGAGGATCTCGCAGATGTGGTCGTGGCGGTTGTTGCCGCCCTGCTGGATGAAGATCACCTGATCTACGCCGGCCTCCGCGAATCCCTGCAGGTGCTTACGGACCTGCTCGGGTGTGCCGATGCCGCTCTGGGTGCCCCGGTCCTCGATGGTCGCTCTGGCTGCCAGGTAGTCGGACCAGATGTCGGTGCGGCCCGGCTGGTGCTGTCCGAAGATGTAGTGGTGACCGAGGCCGTAGCCGAAGAACTGGAAGCCGTCGAGGCCGCGGCGGCGGGCCTCGACGGCGTCGGGGTGCACCGACAGGCCGGTGACCATGGCGATGTTGGGATT
>JAJDZO010000364.1 GCA_022824605.1 Acidimicrobiia bacterium | reverse complement strand
GCAAGGACATCAGCGCCCTGCTGCGCACCTACTCCCCCGCGAGCCGATCAGCTCGAGCTCGTATCGACGACTTGCTTGATTGCCCGCTGCGAGAACTCAACCTTCTGAGCCACTCACCGGAGACGGGCCGCTACCGGTTCGCGTTGGGGCCGAAGCCAACGCTTCCATCCGAGATCGTCACCTATGCAGCGCTCGACTATGTGGCGCTCAGCGGAGTCCGGGGCCGAACTGTCACGATGAGCCACCTGACCCACGAGTCCGGAGCCCCCGGACGGGCATTCAAGCTCACCGAGTCGGAGATGATTGACGCTCTGAGACCCTCCCTGAAGGACGAGGGAGCACTGGCCTTGGCCACACCGACCGGTGCGGTTCAGCTCACCTGGTGGGACGACCCAGCACTCATTGCCACCCGGATCCTCGACCGCTACTACAGGCCCACGCGAGCGCTTGCGCCGGAGCTATGCGCCGGCCCTGAGGCTGACAAGCCCGCGCCACGTACTCAAGCTGCGAACACAAGCGAGCATCCCTCACCGAGCGACGACGCCCGATCCGAGGTTCGCGCGGGAGCAGCCTGATGCCGACACTGGCAGACAGCCTTGACGTGCGGCCGAGGTTCGCGCGATCGGCGAACCTCGCGCGCGACCTGGCGCGACGGGAGCCTCTTGACGGTTACGTCGTCACAGCCCGCGCCCTTGATGTAGTGCGGAGGATCGCCGAGACAGCGGCAACAACGACTGCCGGTGGCGCCTGGTCTCTGACCGGCCCCTACGGATCCGGCAAGTCATCTCTAGCCCTCCTCGTTGACGCCGCGTTCGGGGACGACTCGGACATTCGCAGTATGGCGCTCGGGCTCATCGACAACGCATCCGCTGAAGTCGGAGGATTGATCCGCGCCACTCACCAGCGTCACGGCACCAAGTCACGCGGCTTTCATCGTGGCCTGGTCACGGCTGGGCGTGAGCCTCTGGCTCACACCGTCCTCTCGGCTCTGTATTCCGCAGTGCTTCGCAGCTACGGAGAGATCCCGTCAAGCCAAGTCTTTCCGGCATCCGCGGCACTTACAGGTGCCCTCGAGGATGCCGAGGCCGACGATCCAAGGACAACCCCTTCCCCATCGGCAATCGTGGAGGTTGCTCGCTGCCTTGCCGAGGACGTGCCACTGCTGGTCATCATCGACGAATTCGGCAAGAGCCTGGAAGCCGTGCGCGGTGGTGCCGACGCCGACCCGTACCTGCTGCAGCAGCTCACCGAGGCGGGCCAGGGCGCAGGATTGCCGATCTTGGTGCTGACGTTGCAGCACCTGTCTTTCGAAGACCACTTGACGGGAGCCAGCACGATCCAACGCCGTGAGTGGGCCAAAGTCCAGGGCCGCTTCGAGGACATCGCTTTCGTGGAGTCGGCGAGCCAGACTCGCTCTCTCATCGGCAGTGTCTTCGATGTCCACGACGAGTTGCTCGCAGCACGTCTCGATGGCTGGGCGACTGCTCAGACCAAGACGATGAGACGGCTGGGCATCGCCGATCTCGCCGACACGCCAACGGTGAGGTCGTGCTACCCGCTGCATCCGCTCTCTGCGCTCGTGCTGCCTGAACTGTGCAACCGGTACGGCCAGCACGAGCGCACGCTGTTCTCGTTCCTCGCCAGTCACCACGAAGCGAGCGTCGCTTCATTCCTCGCAGGTACCGACCTGCCTGGGCGGGGGGAACTGCCGACAATCGGGCTCGACATGGTCTACGACTACTTCGTGGACAGCAGCGCTCTCCAGATGGAGTCTGCTGGAATGTCGGCAAGGTGGACCGAGATTGCGACTCGTCTGCGCGACGCCCACGGACTTACCCAGAGACAGACACGGCTCGCCAAGGCCGTCGCAGTGTTGAACCTCGTCTCGACGACGGGCACGGTCAGAGCGTCACGGTCAATGCTGGCCCTGACCGACACCGGCACTCACGACACCCTTGCGGAACTAGAGAGGGCTGGCATCGTCACCTATCGGGCCTATGCAGACGAGTACCGGATCTGGCAGGGAACCGACGTTGACATCAACCGACTGCTCGACACCGCCAGAAAAGACACCGACAAGCAACCTCTGGTCGAAATCCTGAGCCGGATCGATCATGCGCAGCCGATGGTCGCCGCTAGGCACAGCGCGAAACACGATGTGCTGCGGGTCTTCAAGCGCCGCTATGCCGACGCCGCCGAGGAGGTTGAGCCGCTTGACGCGTTCTCGCGATACGACGGCGAAGTGCTTCTGTTCACCCATCCGAACGCAGACATAGACGGCCTTGCCCGACCGTGGGCGGGGGCGAAGCCGATCGTGGCCGCAATCCCCTCAGACGTGACGAGCCTGGATGCCGCCGCGAGAGAGGCCGCTGCTGTCCAGGCCGGACTCGATGATCCTTCGGTGACCGATGACTGGGTGGCGAGGCGCGAGTTGACGGAGCGGATGGCCCAGGCGCGTGCTGCCCTTGACCAGGCCCTCACTGACACCTTCGCCCCGGGCGCGTGCCAGTGGCTGCTCCTCGGCGCCGAGATCTGCGAGCTTCCGGGAGGGCGAGGCAGTGCCGCCCTGTCCGACGCGGCCGACATGTCGTACACCGATAGCCCTCGGGTGCGCAACGAAATGCTCAACCGCTCCGAGTTGACCTCGCAGGGAGCGAAGGCCCGAGGGATGTTGCTCGCTGCCATGATCGAGCATGGCAGCGAACCGGGTCTCGGCCTGCAAGGCCATGGCCCCGAAGTCGCGATGTATCGCGCGCTCCTGGAGCGCACCGGGCTTCACAGCGCCGACAAACGCAATGACGCGATGGCCTTCAAGAGGCCCTCCGACGACTCGCTACGGCCTGTCTGGACGATGCTGCAAGATGAGTTCAAGCGCTCCACGAGTCGACGCATCAACCTGAACGACGTCTATTCCGCCCTGTTGCTGCCTCCGTTCGGCATGAGGGAGGGAGCTGTCGCGGTCCTGGTTACTGCGGCTCTGCTCGCTTCATCCGAAGAGGTCGCGATCTACGAGCACGGCACGTTCAAGCCGGTGCTCACGCCGGAGTTGTCGGAGCGGATGGTACGCAACCCGGGCCACTTCGACATCAAACACTTCGCCAACACGTCCGGTTCACGGCGGCTGGTGATCGACGCTCTAGCAATCCGACTCGGATTGCGGCCCGGCTTCCGCAAGCACCGGGTTGGCAACGTCCTTGCGGTCGTCGGACATCTCATCTCAAAGATCAGTCGACTCGACAACTACACGCGCCAAACGCACAACCTCAGTGAGGCGTCAATACGCGTGCGGAATGTGCTGCTGGAAGCCGTCGAGCCGGACGAACTGCTCTTCGTGTCGCTACCCCAGGCGCTTGGATTTCCCCCCGTTTCTG
>JAJDZO010000006.1 GCA_022824605.1 Acidimicrobiia bacterium | reverse complement strand
GATCCCGAGCGCCGTTCACGCCATAGGTCACCGCGTAATCGTCGTCAGCATCCACCTGCACGACATGGGGAGCAGCCGAAGCCAGCAGCTTCACCATCAACACCGCCATGTCGGCTCGCGTCACCGGATCAGAGCCGTTCTCCTCGAAGTCGCCGAGAACATCGTCCGCTTCGGCGCCCGTCAAAGCGGCAGCGCGCTCCACGAACCGCGCCATCTGCCACCGGCTCACATTGTCACTAGGGGCGTAGGTATCAGCTGTCATGCCCAGGGTGATCCCGTAATAGGCCAGACAGTTAATGTCATCATAATGAACACTGTCCATTGCCACATCCGTGAAACCCCCATCAGAGAGCGCGTCACCCACGCATGCCGACCAAATCGTCGACTCACTGGCACGAGGCAGGTTGCCGTTGTCAATCTCCACCGCCGCGGCTGGAGCCGCCACCACTGCGAGGAGCGATGCGATCAAGGCGCCGGCGGCGAGCACTGCCCAACCCGAGCGCCGCTTCTTCACTAGCTGGGGCATCGGCCCCTCCTTTGCTTGTGCTTGGGGCACAGGCCCCTTCAAATGGGGCATGTGCCCCTCCTTTCTATATCTGGTTTCCATCTGTGGCAAGTTCGGCCCGGACGGACATGTACGCCTCGCACATGACGACCGTCCGGGATGCAACTGCTACCACGCTACAAGCGCTGTTCAACTGCTGCACCCCCTTCGATCACTCGTCCGGGACGTTCGGTTGACCCTACCACGATGGTCGGGCCCGTGACGGGCTCTGAGTGTAGCACGCTGGGCTGTTGAACGCGGTCAATCATCCTCAATCACATCCCTGTTCTGGGAACGTAGCTGACCCTACTGCCCTGACGCCAACACGGCGACGGCTCTTCGTCGAACACGTCCCGGCATGGTACTGCCGGGCGCGGTGCAGAGCAACTACCCGTCACATCGCACAAGGTAACCCGTCGGAGCATGGTGGGCGGGGATTTCCGCTCGGCGATGGACGCGGGCGTGCCCGCAGGCCGTTCAGACCGTGCGGTGAGCCCCTCTCAACAGTCCTTCAGAACGCACGCAAGCCACATCCAGCCGCGCCCGAGACAGCTCGACGCGACAGCAAAACTGCAGGTCGCGGCGCACGCCTCTTCGGTTCGGCGGCCATCGTGAAGGCCGGGGTGCCGGTGGTCACCAGCCGTCTCGGAGGCACCACGGTGGCGGTTGCTCGTAGCCTCAGGGGATGGACGATGTGGTCGTGCGGCTCGCCACGCTCGACGACGCAGACGCGATACGGCGCATCTACAACTACGAAGTCGAGCACACCACCCACACCTTCGACCTGGTGCCGCGCACGCTCGAGGACCAACGGGCATGGCTGAGCCAACGAGCCGGCGCCCTAGGCGTGCTGGTGGCCGAGCTCGACGGACGGGCCGTCGGCTTCTCGTCGCTGAGCGAGTACCGGCCCCGAGCCGCCTACCGGACCTCGGTGGAGTCCAGCGTGTACGTCGACGAGGCGGTGCGGGGCCGAGGCATCGGCCGGCGGCTCATGCGGGAACTGGTGGCGCTGGCCCAGGCCCGGGGCTTCCACACCATGATCGCCCGCGTCGCCGGGGGCCACGAGGCGTCGGTCCAGCTGCACGAGGCCGTGGGGTTCACCGTCGTCGGTACCGAGCGGGAGGTCGGCCGGAAGTTCGGCGACTGGCTCGACGTGGTGGTCATGCAGCGCATGCTCACCTGAGCGACCTCTGCCCTGCGCGAACTCCGCCCTGCGCGAACTCTGCCCTGCGCGAACTGCGCCCTGTGCCTGGTGCTACCGGCGGCGGGCAGAACCAACCGAGTCGCCCCGGAGATTCGCAGTGGGCGGGTGAAGTGTGTGGGCCGGGGAGGATTCGAACCTCCGTAGGCTTAGCCGACGGGTTTACAGCCCGTTCCCTTTGGCCGCTCGGGCACCGACCCAGACGGGCGAGCACGATACCATCGCCGGGCCCATGCCCATCCCCTCGGCCCCCGAATCGAGACCTCATGCCCACCTTCGACGTAGTCAGCCGCCTCGACATGCAGGAAGTCCGCAATGCGGTGGACCAGGCCGCCCGCGAGGTGAGCACCCGCTACGACTTCCGCAACACCGGCACCTCGATCGTGCTCGGAGACGGCCTCATCACAATGAACTCCGCCACTGAGGACCGGCTGATCGCGGCCCGCCAGGTGCTCGAAGAGAAGCTGGTGCGGCGCAAGGTGTCGCTCAAGGCACTCGACTACGGCAAGGTGCAGGAGGCCGCCGGAGCCACCGTGCGCCAAGTAGCCGCCCTGCGGGCCGGCATCTCATCGGACCGTGCCCGGGAACTCAACAAGTTCATCAAAGGCCTCGGCGTCAAGGGCGTGCAGTCGTCGACCCAGGGCGACCAGCTGCGGGTGCAGTCCAAGAAGCGCGACGACCTCCAAACCGTGATCGCCGCGCTCAAAGAGGCCGACTTCGACGTGCCCCTGCAGTACGTCAACTTCCGGGACTGACAGCGACCTCGGGCCGGCGGGGCGCTCGCAGACCTGACGGCTACCGATTGCCTGCTTGCCGCGCCGGAGCGCGGTGGCGAGGCTGGGGCTACTCCCAGTTGCGGGACTCCAAGCGGCGGATGCGCTCGGCGGTGGGCGGGTGCGTGCTGAACATCCGGCCGAAGCCGCCGCCGCCGCGGGCCTGGGCCTTCAGCGGGTCGATGATGTAGTTCGATGCCTGGCTCGGGTTGACGCCCGACGGGATCCGCTGCGAATACGTCTCGAGACGCTCCAAGGCCCGGGCCAGGGGACGGCCGTCGCCGATGAGGCGCGCCGCCGAGGCGTCGGCCTGGAACTCGCGGCTGCGACTGATCGCGGCCTGGATCATCGTCGCCGCGATCGGGGCCAGGATGGCCAGCGCCAGCTGCCCGAAGACGTTGCCGTCGCGGTCGTCGCGGCCACCGGCGAACATCGCGCCCCACATGGCCATGTTGGCGATGAACGTGACCGCCATTCCCACGGCCGCGGCCACCGAGCCGATCAGGATGTCGCGGTTGCGGATGTGGGCCAGCTCATGGGCCAGCACCCCCCGGATCTCGTCCCAGCCCATCGCCTGAGTGAGCCCGGCCGTGATGCACACCGCCGCGTTGTTGGGATTGCGCCCGGTGGCGAAGGCGTTGGGCTGCGGGTTCGGCGAGATGTACAGCTTCGGCATGGGCATCTGCGCCCGCATGCACAGGTTGACCATGATCTCGTGGTACTCGGGCATGTCGGCCGCGGTCACCGGCTGGGCCCGGGCCGACGCGATGGCCAACTTGTCGCTGAACCAGTAGCTGCCCCCGGCAATGGCGATGCCCAGAATCAGGCCGAGTACCAGGCCGCCCTGGCCGGCGATAGCGCCGCCGAGCACAATGAACAGGCCACCGAGCAGCGCCAGCAGCGTGAACGTCTTGGCCGCGTTGAACATCGTCTGTCACCTCCGCCGTTACGCGTCCGCCGCCTCAACCTACCGCCGGCAGGCAAGAGGCCGAGCAAGCAGGCAAGCGAATCCACCGCATACGGGCGAGGCCGTGGCCCGAGCGGCCCGTGGGTTCAGCGAACAAGAGCGGAAACACCCCGCCCCGGCGCGACCGGCGAACACCTACCCGCGCCCGTTCTACAGGCCGACGCGACCGGGGGTGGACGTGATCCTGCCGTGCGTACAACGCCGAACCTACCCGCGCCCCTTCTACAGGCCGACGCGACCGGCGAACACCTACCCGCGCCCCTTCTGCAGGCCGCGGACGCCTCAGCGGTCGTAGTAGCCGGAGTGGGTGTACAGGGCGAAGACTCCCTCGGAGCGGTACATCTCGATGATCCGCTCGTCGTCGTCGACCGCCGCGGCCACCTCGTAGCCGGCGGCGCGTAGACGGCTCAGTTCGTGACGCTTGAAGTCGGCCGCCATGCCGCGGCTGCCCTTTCCTCGGCCCGGGCGCAGGATCAACAGATCGTGGCGGACGCGGTTGGCGGCCAGCCAGTCACGGGTGCCGCCGGCCATGTAATAGGGGCGAGCGGTCAAGATGGCCACCGTGTGGTCCTCGGAGATCGAGGCGGCCAGCGCCAGGCCGGTCGCATACGGCGGGTCGTCCGTCGCCGCGGTGAAGAACCCCCGGAAGTCCTTGAACGCGCCCCGCAGGTAGTACTGGCGGTGGGTGGCGTTCGAGATCACGCCGTCGAGGTCGAGAAGCACCAGCGGCCCGCCGTCGGGCTGCACTCCCGGCTGGAAGTGCCAGTTGGCAGGCACCGAACCGCTCGTCATGGGCCCGTTGTCACGATTCCGGGCCGCGCATGGGTACTACCGCGGCCCACCTCAGCGCGCGGCGACGGTCACTCCTCGTCGGCGGCACTGGAGGCCCGGTCGCGGATCTCGGCCACCACGCCCGGATCGGCCAGGGTGGTGGTGTCGCCCAGATCCCGTCCGTCGGCCACATCACGCAGCAGTCGACGCATGATCTTGCCCGAGCGGGTCTTGGGCAGATCCGGGACCAGGAACACCGCCTTCGGCCTCGCCGTGGGCCCCAACTTGGTGGCCACATGTTGGCGGACCTCCTCACGCAGCTCGTCGGAGGCCTCGGCCGAACCGACCAGGATCACGTAGCCGACGATGGCCTGGCCGGTGATGTCGTCGGACGCTCCCACCACCGCCGCCTCGGCCACCGCCGGGTGGTCCACCAATGCCGACTCCACCTCGGTGGTGGAGATCCGATGGCCCGACACGTTCATCACGTCGTCCACCCGGCCCAGCAGCCACAGGTAGCCGTCGGCGTCCACCCGGGCCCCGTCGCCCGCGAAATAGCGGCCCTCGAACTCCGACCAATACGTCTGGTGGTAGCGCTCGGGGTCGCCCCAGATGCCTCGCAGCATCGACGGCCACGGACGGATGAGGGTGAGGTACCCGCCGCCCTCGGTGACCACCGACCCTGAGTCGTCCACCACCTCGGCGAACACCCCCGGCAGCGGCACCGTCGCCGAGCCCGGCTTGGTGGTGGTGACCCCCGGCAGCGGCGTGATCATGTGGCCGCCGGTCTCGGTCTGCCACCAGGTGTCCACGATCGGGCAGCTCTCGCCGCCGATGTGGCGGTGGTACCACATCCACGCCTCGGGGTTGATCGGCTCGCCCACCGTGCCCAGCACCCGCAGGCTCGACAGGTCACGGCCCGCCGGCCACTGCTCGCCCCACTTCATGAACGTGCGGATGGCGGTGGGCGCGGTGTACAGCTGGGTCACGCCGTAGCGCTCGATGATGTCCCACAAGCGGTCCTTGGCCCAGCCGGCCCGATCACCGGAGCGCTCGGAGGGACGAGGCGTGTCGGGCGTGCCCTCATACATCACCGACGTGGCCCCGTTGGCCAGCGGCCCGTACACGATGTAGCTGTGGCCGGTCACCCAGCCGATGTCGGCCGCACACCAGAACACGTCGGTGTCTGGGCGCAGGTCGAACACGTAGCGGTGCGTGAACGCCACCTGGGTGAGGTACCCGCCGGTGGTGTGCATGATCCCCTTGGGCTTGGCGGTGGTGCCCGACGTGTACAGCAGGTACAGCAGCTGCTCGGAGTCCATCGGCTCGGCCGGGCAGTCGGGCGCGGCCTCGGCCATCAGGTCGTGCCACCACAGGTCGCGGCCGGCGGTCATGGCCGGATCGGTGCCGCAGCGGTCCACCACCACCACATGCTCCACCGACGGCGCGCCCGCCGACAGGGCCAGATCCACGTTCGGCTTCAGCGCAGAGGGCGCGCCCCGCCGGTAGCCGGCGTCGGCGGTGACCACCAGCCGGGCCTCGGCATCGGCGCAGCGGTCGGTGATGGCGTCGGGCGAGAACCCGCCGAAGATCACCGAGTGGGCCACGCCGATGCGGGTGCAGGCCAGCATGGTGACAGCCAGCTCGGGGATCATCGGCATGTACACCGCGATCCGGTCGCCCCTGCGCAGGCCCAGGCGCAGCAACACGTTGGCGAAACGCTGCACATCGTCGAGCAGCTCCGCATAGGTGATGGTGCGGGTGTCGCCCGGCTCGCCCTCCCAGTGGAAGGCCACCTTGTCGCCTTTGCCTGCGGCCACATGGCGGTCGAGGCAGTTGTATGAGACGTTGAGCCTGCCGCCCACGAACCACTCCGCGAACGGCAGGTCCCACTGCAGGGTGGTGTGGAAGTCGGTGTGCCAGTCGAGCAGGTCGCGGGCCTGGGCGGCCCAGAAGGCCTCGAAGTCGGCCGTGGCTGCCTCGTGCATCGACCGGTCGGCAATCTGCGCGGCGGCCGCGAACTCCGGCGGCGGCGGGAACGTGCGGTCCTCGGTCTCGTAGATCTCGATCGAGCCTTCGGCCATGGGTTCTCTCCTAGTTGGGGGCTACAGCGGTGGTTGGTCTCGGTGTTGGCGGGTTCTGAGAGCCTTCGGCGGTGGGGCCTCTTCTACCGGGGGGATACGGGGACCGTGTCGGTGTGACGGCCCGAGCGCAGCACCGTGCCCGGCAAGGCGTCGGTGGCCTCGCCGTCGATCAGGGTGGTGACACCGTTGACCATCACCCGGCGCACACCGGTGGCCTCGGACCACAGCCGCTTGCCGTTGCCGGGCAGATCGGCCACCAGCACCGGGTCGAGTGCGCCCACCGTGTCGGGATCGAACAGCACCACATCGGCGAAGCAGCCCTCGGCGATGCGGCCCCGGCCCTTCAAGCCGAACAGCCGGGCGGGAGCCTCAGTGAGGTGGCGCACCGCGTTCTCGACGGTGGTGAGCCGCCGGCCCCGCAGGCAGTCGTCGATCCAGGCGGTGGGGTAGCCGGCGCCGGCCATGCGGTCGAGGTGCGCTCCGGCGTCGCTGCCGCCGATCATCACCGCGGGATGCTCCCAGGCCTCGGCTCTCAGCCGCCAGCTCTCGGGGTCGTCGTCGGTGGGGGCGGGCCACAGCACTGTGCGCAGGTCGTCGGCCAGGCAGATGTCGACCAGGCAGAAGAAGTCCCGCATGCCCCGCTCGCGGGCGATGTCGCCCACCCGGCGGCCCTTCAGCCCGTCGTTGGCAGCCGAGAACGTGTCGCCGATGCGGTAGTCGGACCAGCCGGTGAGGCGGCTGAACACGCCCGCCTCGTCGCTGGCCGCCGAGTTCTCCAGCGAGATCAGGGTCTCGGCGCGACGCAGAGCCTCCATGCGCTCGGGGATCGGAAGCCCGAAGATGTCGGGCCAGCCGGGCAGCATGTGCAGCGCGCAGAACGTGCCCAGGTTCATGTTCATCCCCACCAGGATCGGCATGGTGAGCGCGACGACGACCGCCCCGGCGTCGGCGGCCTGCTCGCACGCCGCTATCTGGTTGCGGTAGTCGTCGGGGCGGGCCGAGTCGATCGTCAACACGTTCCAGTTGAGCGGACGCCGGGCCTGCAGCGACATGCGGGTCATCAGCGAGATCTCCTCGTCGCTGAAGCCCTTCATGCATCCGTCGGCCACCCATTCGAGGGTGGTGCCGGGGTGGGCGGCCGTCTCGGTACACAGTTCCAGCACCTCGCCGGGGGCGGCCCACCGGCTGGGCACCGGCTGACCGTCCCAGTCGTTGTGGGTGTAGCTGCGGCCCGTGGAGAATCCCAGCCCGCCCGCGGCCAGCGACTCGGCCAGCAGGGCCCGCATCAAGGCGATCTGGTCTCCGTTGGCTTCGTGGCCGACGGCATCGTCTCGCATCACGGCCCGGCGCAGCGCGCAGTGGCCCACCATGAAACCGGCATTCACGCCGATGCCCCGGTTCTCGACCGCTCGCAGGTAGTCGGCGAAGCTCTCCCAGTTCCAGGGCACGCCCGCATTCAGGGCGGCCAGTTCCATGCCCTCGACCTTCACCATCATGCGCTTGAGGTACTCGCCGTCGGACGGGTGGCCCAGCGGCGCCAGCGAGAAGCCGCAGTTGCCGCCGATCACGGTGGTGACGCCGAAGAGGTTGGACGGGGTGGCCCTCGGGTCCCAGAAGATCTGGGCGTCGTAGTGGGTGTGAGGGTCGATGAAGCCGGGGCACACCATCAAGCCGTCGGCGTCGACGGTCTCGGCACCGTTGACGTCGGTTAGCTCGCCCGGGTCGGCCACAGCCACGATCCGGCCGTCGGATATGGCGATGTCGGCGGGTCGGGCGGGGGCACCGGTGCCGTCGATGAGCGTGCCCCCGGTGATCAGCGTGTCGATCATTGCGCAGAGAGTAGCCGTGGCACCGTTCAGCCGGTCGGGAGAAACAACACCGCAGGCGACGCAGCCGGCGAGCCGACGGAACCGCCCGCTGCGGCGGTCGGCTGCCTGTTGGCCGAACGGGACTGGCAGAGACCTCCGGCCGCGACCTCCGGCGGGCACGGGCGATACAGTCGCAACATGCTGCTGCGACGCGACAAGACGCGGATGCCGACCGCTGCCGATGCCCTGCCCGGGCGCAACGAGGCAATGGCGGTGCAGGCCTACGGGCATGTGGTGCTCGGCACCGCGCTGGAGCCGCCGTTCCCCGACGGCCACGAGCAGGCCATGTTCGGTATGGGGTGCTTCTGGGGGGCCGAGCGCTTCTTCTGGCAGATGGAGGGCGTTCACACCACCGCAGTCGGCTACTCGGGGGGCGTGACCCCGCATCCGAGCTACCAGGAGGTGTGCACCGGACGCACCGGTCACAACGAGGTGGTTCTGGTGGTGCACGACCCGTCGATTGCGCCCTATGAGCAGCTGCTGAAGGTGTTCTGGGAGATGCACGACCCCACCCAGGGCATGCGCCAGGGCAACGATGTGGGCACCCAGTACCGAAGCGGCATCTACGTGTACACCGAGGCCCAGCGGGAGGCCGCCGTGGCGTCGAAGGACCGTTACCAGGAAGCTTTGACGGCGAAGGGCTTCTCGGCGATCACCACCGAGATCGTCGACGCGGGGACCTTCTACTACGCCGAGGAGTACCACCAGCAGTACCTGGCCCGCAACTCGTACGGCTACTGCAACCACGGCTTCTGCCAGGTCGGCTACGAGCCGGCCACCGCTGCGGCGGGTTGACGACCAGCCGGTCATTGATCGACCGCCGGTATTGGCCGCCGGCGCTGACTTGACGACAGGCCGTGGCGGGTTGACCGCTGGGGCCGACGCCGCGGCGCGGTCGCGGCGGGTGGGTGCGTCCGTGATGCTCGTATCCGGACTCGGCTTCGGCATGTCCGGGGTGTTCACCCGGATCATCGAAGCCGACGCCTGGCAGATCGCCAGCTGGCGCGCATTGGTCGGCAGCATCGGCGTGACCGCCTACATGGTGTGCATGCGGCGGATCCGAGTGGGCGTGACCGGCAACCTGACACCTGCGGGCATACGAGCCCTGACCGGACCGGCGGGGCTGCAGCTGCTGGTGCTGGTAGGCCTGGGCGCAGTGGCGATGCTGCTCATCGTGGTGTCGCTGCAGAAGACGGCGGTGGCGAACGTGTCGGTGATCATCGCCACCGTCCCGTTCATCGCGGCCGCGCTGGGGTGGCTGGTGCTGCGAGAGCGGCTGCGGAGGGCCACGGTGGTGGCGTCGGGCGTGTCGTTCACCGGCGTGGTGCTGACGGTGTCGGGGAGCTTCGGCGGGGGCGACCTGGAGGGCGACCTCTATGCCGTGGGACTGGCCCTGTCGCTGGCGACTCTGATCGTGTTCATCCGTCGCTTCGGCGCCGCCGACGCGCTGGTCGCCCAAGTGGGAGCCGGGGTGGCGCTGTTCGCCGCCGCGCTGGTGGTGGACGATCCGTTGGGAATCGACCGGGGCCAGTTGCCGCTGACGGTGGCCTGCGGGCTGGTGTTCGCGGTGGCCGTGATCCTGTGGACCGAGGGGGTGCGGCTCATCCCCGCCGCCGAGGCCGGGCTGCTGGCCACCAGCGAGACGCCGTGCTCGATTCTGGCGGCGTGGATCCTCGTGAGCGAGGCGCCGCCGCTGGCTACCGTGGCCGGCGGGCTGCTGGTGTTGGGCGCAGTGCTGGTCCACGCCGGCGCGGACGTGGCCGCCGGCCGGGTCAGCCGCCCCTGGTTGCGACCTCGGGCCCGCCCGAGGGTCTAGACGCCCTCGGGGTCTTCGGCGGGTTCGGGTTTCGGGGGGCGGAAGAAGATCAGGAGCTGGGCCGCACCCGCTCCGATGCCGAGCAGCAGAGCGATCCAGAAGCCGGTCCAACCGTCGAGGCGGTGGGCGATCTCGAGTTCGTAGTCCAGTGACACACGACCTGGACCGAGCACGGCGCACACCAGGCTCATCGCCGCGATGAAGGCGACGTACTCCCAACCCTCGCCCGTGATCATGAACCCCTTGTCTCTGTGAACGGTCCAGAACGCCACCACCATCAGCGCGATCAGCCCGGCTGCGGCCGGCTGCGTGAGCAGGCCCAGCACCAACAGCGCGCCCACGCCCATCTCGGTGAAGGCGGCCAGGGCGGCGTGGACCTTGCCGGGTCGCATCCCCATCGACTCGAACCAGCGGCCAGTGCCGGCCAGGCGTCCGCCCCGAAACGCCTTGTTGTAGCCGTGAACGAAGATCATCATCCCTAGGGCGGCCCGCAAGATCATCAGGGCGATGTCGACGGCCTGCACGCGCTCGGTGCTGACCAGACGAACCGATCCTGTGACCTCGCCATCGCCGACATACGCAGTGGCCACGTCGATCACGGAACTGCGAGCAGGCACGACCGCGACCAGAATCAGACCGAGCACCGTGGCCGCGGCGAGCACCCGGATGACTACGTCGGCTGTGCGCTCGCTCACGATGACCTCCAAGCAGCCGCTCATCGGGCCGGTCCGAGTGTATGCGGAGCCTTGAAATGTGGCGCGCCGCCGATGCGCACGGCCCGCAGGAGCGGCGCATCAAGCATTCGAACGTGGTTGGAGTCCGTTCACGTCGCGGGCGTGTCGTTGCCGCTCACCTTCGCTGCGAATGTGAGCGGCAAATGCCCCGCCCCGACGCGACAAACCTGCACGTATCGGCGCGCCCTCCTAGTAGACAATCGTGTCTTGGGCGCGGACGTGACAGCAGCGGTGGTGGCCGTGGCCCGCACCGCGGTGCGGGCCACCGACGGCGAGTTAGCGGGCTGGAATCCGGTGGTTCTGGCCGGGGTAGTTGGCCAAGAGGCCCTGGACCGGGCCGGGTTCGACGCCGGTGCTCTCGACGAGGTGGTGGTGGGCTGCGCCGACCCGGTGGGGGCCTGCGGAGCCGACGCGGCCCGGGCGATCGTGCTGGCCGCGGGTTGGCCCACGCATGTGGGCGGACTGGTGATCGACCGGGCCGAGACCAGCGGCATGGCCGCGGTGCAGACCGCAGCAACGGCCATCCAGTCTGGTCAGGCCCGGACGGTGCTGGTGGTCGGCGTTGGGCTGTGCTCGGTGGTACCGCCGGGGGCGGCCGCCCTCAACAGAACCTTCGGGGCGCCCTGGGGCGGGGTGGCTGAGAGGCTCGCAGCTCGTGGAGGCTTGCTGCCGGCGCCTCGACTGTCGGAGGACGCGGCCCGAGCCGCAGGCATCGGCAGGGCCGAACTCGACGCCGCGGCCACCGAATCCCGACGTCGGCGAATAGAGGCAGGAACGAGTCCGTCCATCGTGGCCGTGGCGACACGGCCGGGAGACGCTGCGGGCCGGACTGAACACTTGCGGGGACGCACCCGCGGCGGGCAGCGGTCCGGAGACGCTACGGGACGGCGCGTGTACCGGGGCGACCCCGTGACCGTCGATGTGGTGCGCGACTGGGGAGACACCGCCGGATTGCCTCCGACCTTCGACGACGACGGTCTGCTGACAGCAGCCACGTTCTCGCCTCCGGCCGATGCCGTAGCCGCCGTGCTACTTCAGGCCGAATCCGACGCGCGGGGCGCCATGGCCACGGTGACCGGTATGGGCCGGGCTGCGGGTGATCCATTCGATCCGATCGGCAATGTGGCCACAGCGGTGGGCCGAGCACTCGACGGCGCCGGGGGTGAGCTTGCCGTCATAGACCACATCTCGGTGGTCGAGCACGACGCGGCCACGGCGACACTGGTGGGGCGCGCGCTGGGTGTTGACGAGACGCTCGTCAACCGTGACGGCGGAGCGGTGGCGACCGGACACGCCGGCGCAGCCGAGGAGCTTCGCCTCATCACCGACGGAGCGGGACTAGCCGAGCGGCAGCTGCTCACGATCAGCGCCGGCCCCACCGGATCCGCCGCAATCGTGTGGAACATGAATATTTGAATATATTTCAAGTTGTTTGTATTCAAGCAGTGTGCTACGGTCCCGTCATGGCCGTCGGAGTTCTCGCCACACTTCTGGGAGTAGCGCTCGCGGCTCTCGTAGCGGCGTGCGGGGCAGGCTTCCGTTGGCTGCGTTCCGACTTCAGAAGGCTCGAGGGCAGGGTCGACAAGCTTGAGGACAGGGTCGGCGGGCTCGAGACCAAGGTCGACAAGCTCGAAGGCAAGATCGACAGACTCGTAGACAGGGTCGATGCGCTCGAAACCAAGGTCGACAAGCTCGCAGGCACAG
The DNA here is from genome assembly GCA_022824605.1 of Acidimicrobiia bacterium. Taxonomy (GTDB): domain Bacteria; phylum Actinomycetota; class Acidimicrobiia; order Acidimicrobiales; family Aldehydirespiratoraceae; genus Aldehydirespirator. The sequence goes on along the minus strand of JAJDZO010000006.1, from coordinate 11,521 downwards.
TCGACAGGATCGCAGACAGGGTCGACTATCTGATCATGGGGCTGGCCCGGTCCGGGTTGCTTACCGACCCTCAGCCCGCTGAGACCGGCGCGACGGCCCCCGCGGCCAGTTCACCGCCCGCCGCACAGCAGGCATCGCCAGCACCGCCGGCCGAGCACTCCGGACCCGCAGTGCAGACGGCCTGATCCGTTCGTCGCGGAGCACGGCCCGAGCGGGCGCGTAGCCTCACTCCCGTCGCTGGTGGGAGGCTGATGTGAAGGTGAAGTCGGACAGGGCGATCAACATCGGGTTGCTGGTGCTGGCGTTGGCGGGCCTGGTGGTGGGATCCATCCTGGCTGAGCTCTTCAAGGTGCTGATCGCGGTGGCCATCGCCTACGCGGTGCTTCGTCTGGGCCTGGCCATGCTGCGCAATCTGGCCCGTCCCGTGCCCGAGCCGCCGGACCCGGGCATCCTGCGCAAGGTCAAGATCGAGTACCGCTGCAGCATCTGCGGATCCGAGGTACGCATGACGGTCGCCCCCGACGAGGATCCTGAGCCGCCCCGCCACTGCCAGGACGAGATGGACCTTGTGACACCAATCGAATGAACCCGAGTTCTCCACAGCTGTGGACAACTCGGGGGATAATTACACCAATGTGATCAGCGGCTACCGGTACTGGGTGGCGGTGACTATCCCGGCCAGGATGAAGCCCAGACCCACCAGAAGAACCACGTTCGACGTGTCCCAGATCACGCCCAGGTAGTTGACGATGATCGTGGCAACGCCCAACCCCAGCAGGCTGAACAGCGTGATCGGCACCCAGATCGGGCTCGGCGGCTGCTCATCGAAGCCGGTGCGTGTCTGCGTGTCGGGCTTGTAGTTGTCGGGTCGGGTGCCTTTGGCGGTCACCCGGCCGGCCGGGACGCGGCGCTTCGTGGGTCTTGGCATGGTCCGAGGATAGAGGCTCGGGGTGGCTCTACTTGAAGTTCTCCCAGTAGCGGGACGGGACCGGACCCCGCTGACCGTGATACTTCGAACCCAGCTCACTCGACCCGTATGGAGTCTCGGCCGCGGTGGTCATGCGCTGGAAGCTGATCTGGCCGATCCGCATTCCCGGATACAGCGTGATCGGCAGGTTGGCCACGTTCGACAGCTCCAGAGTGAGCTGGCCATCGAAGCCAGGATCGACGAACCCTGCCGTCGAATGGATCAACAGCCCCAGACGGCCCAGCGACGACTTGCCCTCCAGGCGGGCCACCAGATCGTGAGGCAGGGCCACCCGCTCCAACGTGGCGCCCAGCACGAACTCGCCCGGATGCAGGATGAACGGATCGTTGTCGCCGGCCTCCACCAGGGAAGTCAGCTCCGACAGATCCTGCTTCACGTCGATGTGGCCCAGAGTGTGGTTGCGAAACACTCGGAAGCTGGAGCCCAGCCGCAGGTCCACCGACGACGGCTGCACCGCCTCGTCATCCAGAGGGTCGATCACGATGCGACCCGCGGCGAGCGCCTCACGGATCGAGCGGTCCGACAAGATCACAGCGTCGCCCCGGCAGGGATCGAACCGTCGTCCATTCCCGGAGCGTAGAGCAGCGCACGAGACGATGGGCCGCCGAGTGGCAGGGCGAAGCCGAGAACGCCCGGGGACGTGACAAACGTCACTTGACCGACCCGAGCAGTTTGTTAGCTTCGTTCGATGGAGTTCCGCCGCATAAACGGCCTGCCCCCCTACGTCTTCACGATCATCAACGATCTGAAGATCAAGCTCCGCCACGACGGCGCCGACATTGTCGACCTCGGCTTCGGCAACCCCGACCTGCCGTCACCGGAGATCGCAGTGGACAAGCTGTGCGAAGCGGCCCGCAACCCCCGCAACCATCGGTACTCGTCGAGCCGGGGCCTTCCCGCCCTGCGCCGCAACATCGCGGCGGTGTACCAGCGGCGCTTCGGGGTGGAGCTCGACCCCGACACCGAGATCATCAACACCATCGGAGCCAAAGAGGGGTTCAGCCATCTCATGTGGGTGCTTCTCCAACCCGGCGACACCTGCCTGGTACCCACCCCGAGCTACCCGATCCACATCTACGGGCCGCTGTTCGCCGGCGCTCAGATCCGGGAGGTGCCCCTCGCCGACGGCGACGAGTTCGTGAACCGGATGCGGCTCAGCTGGCGCTACAGCCGGCCCAAGCCCCGGGTGGCGGTGATCTCATTCCCCCACAACCCCACCACCACCTGCGTCGACCTCGACTTCATGCAGAAGGTCGTCGACTGGGCCCGTGAGCACGAGATGCTGATCGTTCACGACAACGCCTACGCCGACCTGGGCTTCGACGGCTACCAGCCGCCGTCGATCCTGCAGGTGGACGGGGCCACCGACTGCGCGGTGGAGTTCTACTCGTGCACCAAGTCCTTCTCGATGGCGGGATGGCGGATGGCGTTCATGGTCGGCAACGCCGAGGTGGTGGCCGCGCTGGCCAAGCTCAAGAGCTACCTCGACTACGGGTCGTTCCAGCCGATCCAGATCGCGGCTGCGGTCACACTGCGGGAGCAGCCCGACTATCCGCTGGAGGCGTGCGCGGTGTACCAGCGGCGCCGAGATGCTCTGTGCGAAGGCCTCAACCGCATCGGCTGGGAGGTGGAGCCGCCCCAGGGGACGATGTTCGTGTGGGCAAGGATCCCCGAGCCGTACCGGCACATGGACTCGATCGAGTTCGCGTCGAAGCTGGTGCGTGAGGCCCATGTGGCGGTGTCGCCCGGCGTCGGGTTCGGGCCCGGCGGCGAGGGTCATGTGCGGTTCGCGCTGATCGAGAACCGCCAACGCATAGGCCAGGGGATCCGCAACCTCCGCCGCTGCCTGCCGGAGCTTGAGCCCCGCGGCGGCGAACCGGAAGCCGACGAACTCGCCGACGAGCAGGCCACCGCCGCCTGACCGCGCCGGGCCCCGGGCTGTCGGGGAATCGCGACGATTCGGCTCTTGGCGCCATAACAGTGGCGTAACGGCAGCGGTTTCGACTTCTGCGAGCCGGGTCGGGGCGGGCCGGGCCCCGGGCCGGGCCGGCATTGATGGTGCTTCGGACTCTTCGCGGCATGGCAGCGGCGTCGGTTACTGCGAGCCGCGGTGGGGCGGGTATAACGACACTGTGCTGATCGTCGTCTCGCCGGCCAAGGCGCTGGACTACAGCTCCAAGCTGCCTACCCGCAAGCACTCCCAGCCGCGGATGCTCGATCAAGCCGAGCCGCTGGTGGACGTGATGCGCCAGAAGACGCCCGACGAGATCGCCAAGCTGATGGACATCTCAGCGGAGCTGGCCGAACTCAACTTCGAGCGCTACGCCGACTGGGAGGCGCCGTTCAGCACCGCCGACGCCCGGCCCGCGCTGTTGGCCTTCGCAGGCGATGTGTACGTGGGGATGGACGCGGCGTCCACCTTCACCGAACGGGACTACACCCACGCCCAGAAGGTGCTGCGCATCCTCTCGGGGCTCTACGGGGTGCTGCGGCCGCTGGATCTGATGCAGCCGTACCGTCTGGAGATGGGGTCGAAGCTGACCACCGACCGGGGAGGCGACCTGTACGCCTACTGGGGCGAGCGAATCACCGAGACGCTGAACGCTGATCTGGCCGCGAGCCCGGGGCCGGCGGTGGTGGTGAACCTGGCGTCGCACGAGTACTTCCGCTCGGTGGACACCAGCCGGCTGGAGGGGCGGCTGGTGACGCCCGCCTTCCTCGACGGTCGGGGCGAGGCCGAGCCCAAGATGATCTCGTTCTTCGCCAAGCGTGCCCGCGGATCGATGGCCGGCTGGATCATCCGCAACCGGGTGAAGTCGATGCGGGGGCTGCGGGACTTCGACGGGCTCGGCTACCGGTTCGACCCCGACCGTTCCAGCACCAACCGCCCCGTCTTCGTGCGCTGGTCCCAGTAGCGGGCCAAAGAAGCCGGCCTCGGCCGCTACGCTCGTTGCCCTTCGCGGGTGTAGTTCAATGGTAGAACATCAGCTTCCCAAGCTGAGAATGCGAGTTCGATTCTCGTCATCCGCTCCGCGGCTATCTCGCCGTCAGCACTGCGACCAGGGCCTAGGTACGTCTAGGGGGCGGCCGGGGGGACTGGTCCTCTGTTGAGTCGCTGTCGTCGTCTAGGTCGGTGTCTGACGGTGCTTCGTCGGCGTGGGCGTCGCAGTCGTGTGTGCCGGTAGCCGCCAGCTTGGCCTTGCGGCGCTGTTCGCGCAGTTCGCGTCGTTTGGCGCGGGCCTCTTGGGCGAGTTCGATGTTGTGCCATACGGCGAGCAGCACGAAGCCGAGCCTGTTGGGCGCGAAGCCCATTGCCTGGCACCATCCTCTGCTGAGGGCGCCGCTGCGTTTGAGCACGCCGATCCTGGTTTCGACCCGCAGGCGCCGCTTATGGCTCCTGCGGTGAGCGCGGGTACCGAAGGGAGCCTTCTGGCTGTTGCCGACGAGGCAGCAGGCCGCTTTGGCGAAGCCTGAACCGCAACTCGTCGCTTCCTTTGCGTCAACGCGAGGGACACCGCCCGATGGAGTGGTCCGGCGGCGGGCGCTTCTCTTGGCCTTCGCCGAGGGTTCCATGGTGGCCTTGGCTGCGCTGGCGAAATAGCCGAGGCACAGGGCACACCAGAGCCTGTGCAATACCCGGGGAGGTTCATTCCGATCATTTTCGATCCAGAGCGCCGTTGCGCATCCGCGCCGCGCTGTGCATACTGAAGGCGGTCCACAGGCCAACCAGAGGGACACCACATGTCGAACGGTGCGGCTTCACAAGTCGAATCGAACCACGCCATCTACCTCAAGCAATACAAGGCCGAAGCAGAGCGGGATCACAAGGGCGAGGTCGCCTTGATGGTCGACGGCGAGATCAGGGATTTCTTCCCAACCGCCAGCGCTGCGTACACCGCAGGCCACGACCAGTACGGCCTCGGCAACTTCTCGATTCACGAGATCGGAGCCGACCCCATCGGCTTGGGTGCTCAGACCCTCGCTCTGCTCTAGATGCCCACATTCGTCAAGAGTGTGGAGAACAACCGCGTCCTGATCCAAGTCGCCACAGCGGTCGAGGCTGATGGATCAGAACTCGACCACCGGTTCATGGCGCTTGTCGACACAGGTGCGATGATCACGGCCGTCACGAGCAGGCTGGCGGCACAGATCGGAGCCGCACCTGTGGGTCGAAGGTCCTTTGTCCCCGCTAGCGGTGATCCGATAGAGACCAACCTGTTCGGACTTCACCTCGCGATTCCCGTCGACGCATCCACCGGCGAGGGCGATGTCCACACCTTTGCCTCGGGTGGACCCCTCGTCGTAATGGAGTTGCCGTACCAGCCCCCGGACTACGACGTCCTGCTGGGCATGGATGTGCTGGCCAAATTCCACATCACAATGCACGGCGGTGTGTTCATAATGAGCAACTAGCAACCGAGACCGCGCGGCAGCGGCGGCCTTTCTGTGCCGAGGCGATGTCGAGGTTCGCAAGTGGTATCGCACCGAACGCTCCGGTGCGGACAGTCGAAGGCGCATCTCAAGGCGCGGCTGATCCACGACGGCCACCGAACCGTGACGGGCGTGCTCAGCGGCAGCGCCAACCTCACCCCATGCGGACTGAAACCCGGTGGATCCTGTCGCACACAGTCAGACGCAACAGACCAAAACGTCGCTCTCTCGCGTCGAATACCCAATTGCGGGTTGGACGAGTGGCTGGCATGCCTGTCAGTGGTGGCGGACGCTGGACCGCCACCACCGACAACGGCCGCGATACCTGCGCAGCGAGCTGACCCACTCGACGCATCGTGGCCACAGGCACGGGATCACATACCCGTTCCGTTCCCTCAGTTCGTCTTCAGCGATCCTGCTTCGATGCTCAAGCAGTTGCGTTCGGGGTCGATGGTGAACGGTCCGTCCACGCTGACCAGCTTGCAAGCGACCGCAACGTTGCCGGTGTAGCCATCGAGGTTCAGATTGTCGGTAGGCACCAGCGTGTATTCCTCGGGATGGTCGGAGCTTGGAGGCTGGATCGTGAACGGCTGCGAAACGGTTTGAGGAGGCGAGCCCTGCACCGACAGCTCAGCTAGCGCCGCAACCCCGCCGCTGGGCACAAGACCGCCTACGAATACGGCGAACCCGACCAAGTAATGACTGTTCGGAACCTCGCCTACCGTCAAGTCCTGCAACCAGACCATGCCCTCGTCTCGGTTTGGTGCTTCTGGCACGAGATCCCCTTCAACGCTCACACGTCCGCTGGGCTCTGAGCGCCAGTCCGTAGAACGATACGGACGGGCGGATCGCGACGATAGCGGTATGCCGCCGCGTACCGCGCCCGGCGGCGCCTGCCAGAATCGGGCAGCGCGACCGCCTACAGTCGGGCAGCGTTCCGCGGGTGCCCACCAAACGCAGACTTCAGCACAGGTCGCGAAGCCTCCTCCGCTGGTCTGCTGGGCAGTTGCGTCAGTTTTGGTGGCTGGGCTCAGTCAAGGCCTTGTTCGATCATGGCCCAGCCGGCCTCGCGTTCTGCGGGAGTGCCCTGGAGGATGATGGCGACCTCGTCGGCCGACGCCGTGGCGTAGCGGGCGAGCTCGGCCCTCACCTGATCCGGGTTGCCGATGACGAGGAGGTCCATCATGTCGGCCACCTGCTCACGGGTGGCCATGGCCTGATACGACGGCAGCGTCCGGTAACCGGTGAGCTGATCTGCGAGGCGGGTCCGAGCGCCGTGGGGATCGTCGGTCACGCACACCCACACCGCGGCTGAGATGAAGGCTTCACCGATGGTCGGGCGTACATGCTCTTCGATGGTGCGGGGCCCGGTCCAGGCCACGAGAGTGCCCTCAGTCCGAGCCGCAGCCAGCGCCAGCATCTTCGGCCCCATCGCCGCCAGCATCACCCGGGGAACGGGGCCGGGAACTTCGATCTCGGTGCAGTGCGACACCAGATCGCCGCGCACGTCCACGGCCTGATCGGCTAGCAGCGGCAGTAGCGCATCGAGGTACTGAACCATGTGGCTGTACGGTCGGCTCCACTGCAAACCCAATGCCTCGGTTGCGATCGGCTCGTGCCCTACCCCGATGCCGAGGGTGAAGCGCCCGCCGCTGATCTGGTTGACGGTGCGGGCCTGCTGGGCGAGATGCTGGGGCAGCGTTGACTGGATGGTGATCACACCAGTGGCCAATTCGATGCGCGGCACCCGGTCGGCCACCACCGCCAGCACCGCGATCGGGTCGGCCCGCTCAACCTGGACCACGATGTAGCGGTCGAGTCCAGCCGCTTCGGCCCGAGCCGAGGCCCCCACCGCAGCATCCACCCTGGTCGGCAAATCCAACAGCGCATACCTCACCATCACCACTCCTTCACTTGCTCGCCTAGCTGCCCAGTTTGTCATCAGGCGACAGCCGCGTGAGGAGCGTCCCCGATGCCGGGCGTCTAATCCGCCCGTCCATTTGCTTGACCTCTGTGCAACCCGGAAGGGCTGTCTCGTCGATGGGAGCGACCGGGCTGTCGGGTCCGACGGCGAGTTCAAGCATCCCCGGACTGCCGCCGTCCGCGAGTTGTGGGAGCCGGTTGTTGCCGATTGTCCCATCTAGGGTTGGGCGCGATGGAGCGGTACTTGTGCGACGTGCTCGTCACTATGGATGGGCCTGCAGGAGACGTGCCCGTGCCGATTCCGGACGGGATGGTCGATGTGGGTGACGATGGGCGGATCGTGTGGTGTGGACCCGCCGCCGACGCACCCGAGGCCGGAGCGGACGTCACGACGCATACGACCGGTATTCTCATGCCGAGCCTTATCAACGCGCACTGCCACACACCGATGGTGCTTTTGCGGGGCGCGGGCGAGGGGCTGCCGGTGGACCGCTGGCTGCACGAGGTGATGTGGCCCCGCGAGTCCAAGCTCACCCCCGGCGACGTGCGGGCCGGGATGCTGCTGGGGGCGGCCGAGATGCTGGCCAACGGCATCGGTGCCTCGGTGGAGATGTACTTCGCCGGGCAGGCCATGGCAGAGGCCGCCGAACAGGCCGGGATGCGCTGTCTGGTGACGCCGGGCGTGATCGAGGACCCCGACTTCACCCTGACCGGCCCGTGGCCCGACCAGATCGACGAGATGGTGGCCCTTCGGGACCGCTGGGCGGCGAGCGACCTGATCGATGTGGGAATGGCGGCCCACGCCGCCTACTCGGTGTCGCGGGAGTGCCTGACCGCCATCGCCGAGCGGGCGGCCGACGCCGGGATGCCGGTGCACATCCACCTGGCTGAGCAGCAGTGGGAGGACGCCGCCGTGCGGGAGCGCTCCGGGGGGCTGGCCGCACCCGAGTATCTGGAGTCGCTCGGCCTGTTCGACGGCGACGCGATCGCGGCCCACGGCGTGTGGCTGACCCCCGACGACATCGAGGTGCTGGCCCGCACCGACACCGCGGTGGTGCACTGCCCGTGCTCCAACGCCAAGCACGCCTCCGGGGTGGCCCCGGTAACCGAGATGCAGACGGCCGGGCTGCGGCTGGCTATCGGCACCGACGGCCCGGCGTCGCACCACCGCCTCGACCTGTTCGAGGAGATGCGCACCGCAATCCGCACCGCCCGCATCCGCTCGGGTGACGCCCAGACGTTCGGACCAGCCGAAGCGTTGCGCATGACGACCGCCGGTGCAGCCGAGGTGATCGGCCGGGCAGACGAACTGGGGCGGCTGGCACCGGGATGCTGGGCCGACATGATGGCGCTGTCACCGTCGGAGCCCGCGCTACACCCGGTGGTCGCGAGCGAGGACGACCTGCTGTCACGGATCGTGTGGTCGGGCTCCCCCGGCGCCATCAGCGCGGTATGGGTCGCCGGCCGCAAGGTGGTCGACCACGGCCGGGTGCTGACCCTGGACGTGGCCGAAGCAATAGACGAAGCCCAGACCAGAGCCCGGCGACTGGCCGAATGAACGCCGACGAAGCAGCTCCGGTCAACTGCTCCACAAGACTGGCCCGATGACGGCCGACGAGGTGATCGAGCTGCTGGGGCTGGAGCCCTTGGAGGACGAGGGCGGGATGCTGGCGCTCACATGGCGCGACGAGCAGTCGTCGGCCATCTACTACCTGATGAGACCGGGTGACTTCTCGGCCCTGCACCGGCTGTCCGGGCCGGAGCTGTGGCACCACTACGCCGGGGCACCCGTCGAGATGCTGCTCCTGGAACCAGGCGGCGCCGTGCGGCGGCCCATGCTGGGCGACGACCTGACCCGCGGCCAGCGCCCGGTGGTGGCGGTGCCCGCCGGAGTGTGGATAGCCGGGACCACCACCGGCGACTGGTCGCTGACCGGCGCCACCCTGGCCCCTCCATACGACCCCGACGGCTTCGAGTTGGGCGACGCCGGTGAACTGACCCAGGCCTACCCCGAGGCCGCAGCCGACATAGCCCGCTTCACCCGGAGCACGCCATGACCGCCGACCTCGTAGTAGACGGCGGCGTCCTGTCCCGCCCCACCTGGTGACGACAGTCGTCCCCGGTTGCCGACGCAGACCGCAGTGGTGAGACACCGCAGGGTTACCATGGCGGTCACGCAGGAACCCGGCCATTCGCCATGGAGGGATGTCATCGAGGACGAGCGATTCACCCGACGGCTATACACAGTCTCAAGAGCGGCGCGTCTAGTGGGCATGAGCCCGTCGACCCTGCGCATGTGGTCGCACGGCTACACGAAGACCTTCAAGCATCGCCCAGCGGTGACACAAGGCCCGGTCATCACCTCGCTTAACGGTGCTCCTCACGATTCACGATCGATCCCCTTCGTCGGGCTGGTCGAAGCAACTGTCGTCCAAGCATTCCGCAACACGGGTCTGCCCATGCAGCGAATCCGCAAGGCGCTTGAAGTCCTCGCGAGCAAGGGCGAGCTCCAACATGCTTTGGCCTCTCGCCAGTTGTACAGCGACGGCGCGAACGTGCTGTACGACTACGCCCAGAAGCACCATGACAAGCAACTCAGGCTGCTGACGGTGGTTCAGACCGGCCAGCGGGTGTTTCACGAGGTCATCGACGAGTACCTCAAGCGGATCCACTTCGGCGATGACTGGGCCACCGAGTTGATACTTCCGGTGACCAAGCGGCATCTGTTGCGGGTCGTGCCGGACATTGCTGGAGGTGACGCCCTGTTCGTGGACGGTGGTGCACCACTCTCGGCCGTTCAGTCTCGTGCATATTCGGGCGAACCCATCGAGTCCATCTCAGCCGACTACGGGACGCCCATCGAAGACATAAGGGAAGCTCTCTGTGCCGTCTGGCCAGAGAAGGCAGCGGCCTGACGCACCTCCCCCAGTCTTCTTTCTCGACCGAGGACTAGGGCGTCACCTGATTGCAGAGGGCGAGGAAGTCCGGGCCTTACGTGTGGGTGATCACGCCGGACGGCCTTCAACGTCGATGGCCGAAAGGCTGAAACGAACGGAGTCAATCACATGAGTGATCTTTATGAGCGGCTGCGGGAGGCGGCAGGGGTGCTGGGTGAGCGGACCGGGTGCGAGCGGCACGACGTTTGTGTGGTGCTGGGGTCGGGGTTGGGCGGCTACCCCGACCGGATCAGCGACAAGGTGGCGGTGTCGTACCGGGACCTGCCAGGGTTCCCCATCCCCACCGCTATCGGCCATGCCGGAACCGCCTACTCGACGCAGATGGGCGACAACCGAGTGCTGCTGCTCGCGGGCCGGGCCCACGCCTATGAGGGCCATGACCCCGAGACCATCACCTTCGCGGTGCGGGCCGCGGTCACGGCCGGATGCCGGGTGGTGGTGCTCACCAACGCGGCCGGTGCCTGCGGCGAGGGCATGGCCGCGGGCGACCTGGCCGTGATCACCGACCACGTGAACCTGGCCGGGATCAGCGCGCTGGCCGGGCCCAACGACGAACGCATAGGACCCCGCTTCACCGACATGACCGACGTGTACACCCCCGAGCTGCGGGCCAAGGCCCACGCGGCCGCGGCCCGGCTGGGGCAGACGCTGCGCGAGGGCGTCTACTTCTGGTTCCACGGCCCAATGTTCGAGACGCCGGCCGAGATCCGTCTGGCCCGGGCGCTGGGCGGATCGATGGTGGGCATGTCGACGGTGCCGGAGGCCACCGCGGCGCGCCACATGGGGGCGCAGGTGCTCGGCATCTCGCTGTGCACCAACCTGGCGGCCGGCATCTCCGAGCAGCCCCTGTCGCACGCCGAGGTGATCGAGGCCGCAGCGGCCGCCTCCGAGCGCTTCAGCGCCCTCTTCGACGAACTCCTGCCGACCCTGTAGGAGGGCGCGCCGATAGGTAAAGGTTTGTCGCGTCGGGGCGGGGTGCTTCCCGCTCTCGTTCGCTGCGCTCACGGGCCGCCCAAACCACAGCATGGCTGCCCACGGCCTCGCCCGTATGGAGCCCGTTCGCTCGCCTATTCGCTCGGCCTCTAGGAGGCTGTTGATTTATTCGGTGGGGGGTGCTCGCGTTTGTGGTGGCTGGGTGGGAGAATTGGGGTATGCAGGGCACTGAGGGACCGGATCGGGAGTTGTTGGATGCGCTGGGGCTGTGCGGGCATCTGGTGGGTGA
>JAJDZO010000106.1 GCA_022824605.1 Acidimicrobiia bacterium | reverse complement strand
CGTCGAGGCCCAACTCGGCGGTGGCCAGACGGACCATCGTGTTCTTGTAGACCGTGTACTCGCCGCCTGCGGCTCTAAGTGAGCGGCGCAACTCGGCCATCGCACCGACATCAAGGCCGCGGTACTCGGTCAGCAGCGCCGCATCGCTGGCCGACAGTCGATCACGTACTTCGGCGACGACGGCCGCCTTCTCGGGCCTTGGGACTGTCATGGGTGCCTTCCTCGTCCGGCGGGCCCGGCGGCCCATTGGTGCTCCCCGCGGAGCGCACCGGATGTCTCAGGTGAGCGCGGTCTGGATGCGGGAGTATACGTGGTGTCGGGAGAAAACTACGAGCAGTCGGCGTCAGTCGACGACGGCGACCGCGGCTGGATCGATCCGCACACCCGGACCCATCGACGAGCTGAGCACCACCTTCTTGACGTATCTGCCCTTGGATGCGGCCGGCTTGGCCCGCTGCAGTTCGGCCACCACGGCCCGCAGGTTCTTGAGCAGATCCTCCGGCTCGAACGACGCCCTTCCGATGGGGACATGGACGTTGGCGAAACGGTCGGTGCGGTACTCGACCTTGCCCCCCTTGAACTCTTCGATGGTGCGAGCGACGTCGGTGGTGACGGTGCCGGTCTTGGGATTGGGCATCAAGCCGCGCGGCCCGAGAATCCGGCCGAGCTTGCCGACCACCGGCATCATGTCGGGGGTGGCTATGGCCACATCGAAGTCGGTCATTCCGCCGGTGACCTGCTCGGCGAGGTCGTCGGCGCCCACGAGGTCGGCGCCGGCGGCGCGCGCGGTGGTGGCCGCTTCGCCCTGTGCGAACACGGCGACCCGCACCTCCTTGCCGGTGCCCGACGGCAACGAGACCGTGCCCCGCAGCATCTGGTCGGCCTTGCGGGGATCCACGCCGAGGCGCACGACGATGTCGACGCTCTCGTCGAAGCGCCGGTTGGACATGCTCTTCACCAGGCTCACCGCGTCGGCGTCGCTGTGGAGATGCAGGCGGTCGAAGCTCTTGGAGGCTTCGACGTGCTTCTTTCCCTTGGCCATGATCGTCCTCTCCGCTCGGCGCCTAGGCGACGGCGATGCCCATGGAGCGGGCCGTGCCCTCGATCTGCGCCTTGGCCGACTCCAAGTCGTTGGCGTTCAGGTCGGGCATCTTGATCTCGGCGATCTCAGCGATCTGCGCATCGGTGATCGTGCCCGCCGTCTCACGGCCGGGAGTCTCGGCAGCCTTCTCCAGGCCGGCTGCGGAGCGGATCAAGAACGACGTGGGCGGGGTCTTGGTGATGAACGTGAACGAGCGGTCCTCGTAGACGGTTATCTCGGCCGGGATGATCTGGCCGCGCTTGTCCTCCGTGCGGGAGTTGTAGTCCTTGCAGAAGTCCATGATGGCCACACCGTGGGGGCCCAGCGCGGTGCCCACCGGCGGAGCAGGCGTCGCCTGTCCTGCCGGGATGTGAATCTTCACCAGGGCTGCGACTTTCTTTCTTGGGGCCATGGGGACTCTCTCGGGGTGGTGGGCGGTGTTCTAGGGCAGGCTGACCGCGGCGCTGCGAACGTGGCAGTGTGGCGGCATCAGCCACCGGCAGCAACCCGCCCGCGGCTGACGAGTCGGCTACAGGCGGGCCACCTGCGCGAACTCGAGTTCGACCGGCGTCTCACGGCCGAAGATGTTGACCAGCACCTTCACCTTCAGCTGGTCCTCGTTGATCTCGATGATCTCGCCGGAGAAATCGGCGAAGGGACCGTCCTTGACCCGGACGGTCTCGCCCATGCCGTACTCGAACATCGGCTTGGCCCGCTTGGACGCCTCGCGGGAGCGATCGGCCTCCACGCCGAGGAAGGCTTCGACGTCTCGGCGCCGCAACGGCGACGGGGCTCCGCCCTGATTCACGAAGCCCGTCACGTTGGGGGTGTCTCGGATGACCGGCCACACCTCGTCGTCGAGTTCGCAGCGCACGAACACGTAGCCCGGGAACAGCCTCTTGGAGGAGATCACCTTCTTGCCGTTCTTGAACTCCGGCACATCGCGCAGCGGGATGACCACCTCGTGGATCCGGCCCTCCATGTTCATCGACGCGGTGCGGGCCTCGAGGTTCTGCTTGACCTTCTTCTCGTAGCCGGACTGGGTGTGGACCACGAACCACTTGCCCGGCTTGTCGTAGGGACTGACCGGCTCGGGGACCTCGTCGATGGAGTCGTCCTCGACGAACAGGTCGTCCTCGGTGATGACGGCTTGGGATTCGGCGACGGATGTGTCGGACATGGGATACCTCAGGATTCGAAGAGCTCGAGCACGAACGTGGAGAACACCCAGTCCAGTCCGTAGATCATGGCGGTGAGCACGACGACGGTGACGAGCACGACGATCGAGTAGTTGACCGTCTCGGCCCGGCTGGGCCAGGCCACCTTGCGGAGTTCGCCCCGAACCTCGCGCAGGAACTGAACGGGTGAGGTGCGCTCGCTGGGCGGGGTCGAGGCGGCACGGTTGCGGCTGCGGACCGGTGCGCCCTCAGCATCTATCTCGCCCTGCTTCTGGAGCATGCGCTTCTGCTGACGGTTCATCGCCATCTGTGGAACTCACCTCGTGTGGGGTTGCGGCTTGTGTGAAGTCGCGACGCTTGTATGGGGTTGCGACGCCACGGCTGTGGGCGCCGCCAATTCGCAGGGGCGGAGGGACTCGAACCCCCAACCGCCGGTTTTGGAGACCGGTGCTCTGCCAATTGAGCCACGCCCCTAAGCAGCCCGCAGAGGCTACCAGTGCAAGGCCGCGAACCGCTACGGACGGCGGCTGCGCACCGGTGGGATTCGCGCTAGGAAGCGAGGCGGGCGGCGCGGCGGTGCCGGGCGGTGAAGGCCATCAGGCCGGCGGCCGCGGCGGCGCCCGCAGCCACCTTCGCCGCCAAGCGGGGCCGCACGTCGCGTGCCCCGCGGTGGTCGTGGCGGTCGAGGTGCAACAGGATCTGCGCCTCCAGCCGTGAGTCCTTGAGCACCGGGGTCTCACGCAGCGAGCGCATTGCGGCCATCAGGCGCCGGTAGCGGGACTCCTCCACCCTGCACCGCAGACACGACGCCAGATGGGCCGACTGCGCCGGTCCGTAGGCATGGTCGCCGCCTGCTGCGGCCGCCAGCGCGTCGCTGACCGACTCGCAGTCGCGGCGCGGGTCGGTCGGGACGCTGATGGTTGTGGTGTCGACTGCGGTGGCAGAAGGGCGGCGGGTCACGCTGAGGACTCCTCTCCGGGCATGGGCAGAACCTGTTCGCGCAGGCGCCGGCGGGCCCGGTGCAGCCGCACCTTCGCCGCGGTCACAGAGATGCCCAGTTCGGCGGCGATCGCTTCGTGGGGGAGGTCGTACATGTCTCGCAGCACCACCACCGAACGCAGCCGCACCGGAAGATCACCGATGGCGTCATCGAGCCGCTTCCGAAGCTCGGCCCGGTCTCCTTGAAGGGCCGGGTCGTGGTCGGGGCGGGTGTCGATCACATCGTGGTGAAGGCCCAGATGGTCGTGGCGATGTCGCTGGCGACGGCCGAGATGGGTGGTGGCGCAGTTGGCCACGATCCGGTAGAGCCAAGTGCTGAACTGTGCGTCGCCCCGGAAACGGCCGATCCCCTTGTAGGCCCTCAGATACGCCTCTTGAACCACGTCGCGAGCATCCTCCGTGCTGCCCATCAGGCGCAGAGCCAACGCGTACGCGTCGCCGTGGGTGACCCGCACGAGCCGGTCGAACGCCTCCCGGTCGCCGGACTTGGCCCGCTCTACGAGCGCAACCACATCCGGTGAAGATTGAGACTCGCGATCAGCGTCGGCGTTACGCGCCGGATTCTCCACGGCCCGCAGACGGTGGTGTGACGATGCGCTCACAACGAGTGGGTGCCCGGCTCGGACCCGACGGTCTGGGCCGTGGAGGCTTCGAGGCAATATGCGTCGTGACGGCGGAATGCACATCGCGAGCGGACCATGTAGCGACGGACAGACTTGAACTGTCGACCTCTCGATTATGAGTCGAGCGCTCTTGCCAACTGAGCTACGTCGCCGGGGCGGGGCAGGACCGGTGCCTGCACCGAGCTCCCTGTCAGAATCGAACTGACGACCTTCTCCTTACCATGGAGACGCTCTGCCGGCTGAGCTAAGGGAGCCGTTCGGCGCCGCAGCGCCGGTCCGCCATGATGCCACACCGGCGGGTCTATCCCAACCGCGGGCGACTGCACCGCGGGTGACTGTTGAAGGCTGCGAACTCGGCAACCTCCACCGGGCGACCCCGGTCGGCGCTGGCCACAGCCGCCTCGAGCACTTCGGTCACGGCCAGACCGACTCGGCCGTCGGTCTCGATTTCAGCGTCGCCGCGTATGGCCTCCGCGAACTCGCCGACCTGTTCGGCAAGCGGATCGTTGAGGGCGATGTCCTGTTCGGTGGGCATGGACTCGCCCTTCTTCTGCATCAGCAGGCTGGCGCCATCGCGAAGGTTGATCGCGGTCGCGGCGGTGCCGTTGACCGTGACCTCGACCGCGCCCGCCACGAAGTGGCTAGTGAGAAGCGTGCCGACCGCTCCCGACTCGAAGTCGAACATGAGCCCGGTGGCGTGGTCGAGGGGCTGGTCGGCCAGGACGCGGTTGCTGAACGCGCTGACCCGCGCGATGGGACCCATCAGGTAGTGGTAGGTGTCGATCATGTGGACGCCGAGCCCGGTCATGCCGCCCAACGGAGTCTCGGAGCGGTTCGCCCTCCAAGTGGCTGGATAGCCGTGCGACACGTTGAACACCGACGACGCCATCAGCGGCGTGCCCAACTCGCCGAGGTCGATCATCTGACGAATGCGGCGGTTGGCGGCCTGACGGCGCCGCTGGTAGCCGACCATCAGCGCGATGCCCGAGTCGTCGGCCGCGGCCACGGCGCGGCGCCCCTCTTCGGCGGTGAGGGTGAACGGCTTCTCGACTAGTACATGCTTGCCGGCCGCGGCAGCCTCGCAGATCTGATCGGCGTGGATGCTGTGAGGGGTGGCCAGTATCAGACCGTCCACATCGTCGGCGGCCAGCAACTCCTGTAGCGAGCCGGCTGCCCGGCAGCCGATCCGCTCAGCGAACTCCTCGCGAGCCGTCGGGGTGCGGGCATGGCACGCGACCACCTCGGCTGTGCCCGCACGCTGGGCGGCAGCCGCGAGTTCGCCTCCCCACCAGCCCAGCCCCACCAGAC
>JAJDZO010000009.1 GCA_022824605.1 Acidimicrobiia bacterium | reverse complement strand
AGCACCAGAGCCAGGCGGTCGTGGCCGCGCCGGCGCCACTCTCGATGCAGGCGCTTCATGCCGGTGTAGTCGAGTTGACTCATGGCCCCTCGCCGCCGGCAGTCTCGGCTCGATCAGACTCAGCGCCGCCGTGAGGCTGCGTCGACGGGCTTCGATGACCCGACCCGGTCGCCGCCTCAGCGTCACCGCGGGGCTGAACCTCCAGGAGCCGGTAGCCCGACCTCGACACCAGTCGCGAGACTTTGTGCTCTCGCTGTTGGAGCCAGCGGACGAGCGAGTCGCTGCCCAGATGGCGATGCACCACCAGATGTGCCCGCCCGCCGGGGGCAAGGCGGTCGAGCCAGGTGGCCAACAGCGCGTGAAGGCCGGTCTTGCCGATCCGTATGGGGGGATTGCACAGGATGCGGTCGAACCGGCGGGTGGGGCTCACCTCGTGGGGACGGGCCACGGTCACATTGTCGGCACCGTTCGCTTCTGCATTGAGGGCCGTGAGTCGCAACGCACGTTCGTTCACGTCCACCGCCAGCACCTCGGCGGCGGGGGAGCGCAGCCCGGTGACGCAGGCGATGGGTCCCCAGCCGCATCCCAGGTCGAGCACGCTGCGCTCGTCGGCATCGAGTGGCGGCGCCTCCAACAGCAGCAGCCGGGTTCCTGCGTCCAGCCGATCCGGCGAGAACACGCCCGAATCGGTTGCGAACCGCAGCGACATCCCCGCGATGTTCACCGCGATCGTGCGAGGCGCGGTCGCAGCCGCCGGTTCGGCCTCGAAGTACTGCCCGCTCGCGGTCGGTGAGGCGGGTTCGGCTTTGAGATACGGGTCGCTGGCGGCCGGTGCGGCCGGTTCGGCCTTGAGATACTGGTCGCCAGCAGGCGAAACGACGGGTTCGGCCACGGCGCGACGGTAGCCTCAAACCGTGGCGGCGCCCTACGACATACGCATCATCGGTGATCCGGTCCTGCGCCGCCGCGCCGCCGATATCACCGACGTCGACGCCACGCTGGTGCGCATCGCCGAGGGGATGGTCGAGACCATGAACGCCGCCGAGGGGATCGGACTGGCCGCCCCGCAGGTAGGGGTGCAGAAGCGCCTGTTCGTGTGGGACCTGGGCGACGGACCCCGCACCATCGTCAACCCGAAGATCGTCGAGTGCGACGGCGAGTGGGTGTTCGATGAGGGGTGCCTGTCGGTGCCGGGGCTCTCATGGGAGATAGTGAGGCCCAAGCAGGTCCACATTGTCGGCCGCGACCTCGACGGCAACGAGATCTCGGTGGAGGCCGACGAGATCGAGGCTCGGCTCTTCCAGCACGAGTTGGACCATCTCGACGGGACGCTGCTGATCGAACGGCTCGACACCGACACCCGCAAGGAGGCGCTGCGCCGGCTGCGCGAACTGGGGATCGGATCGGGCGCCGCGTCGGCGCAGCGGACATCTCAGACGAGGGGCGACGCGGCTTCGGGCGGTCTGCGCCTGCTGTGATGCACCGGCCAGGCCCCTGGCCCCAAGGTGTTGTGGCTTCGGGCGGTCTGAGCCTGCTGTGATGCACGGAACAGCCCGCTCACCCCGACACGACGCGGCTTCGAGCGGTCAGAGCCGGCCGTGAGGGGCGCCGTGTCCCGCCGGCGAGTCGTCTATTTCGGCACGCCTGAAGTGGCCGTAGCGCCCCTGCAGGCGCTGTGTCGCGCCGGTCACAATGTGGCGCTGGTGATCACCCGTCCCCCCAAGCGTCGGGGTCGTCGCCAGGCCCCGACGCCTTCGCCGGTGGCTGCCGCGGCCGCCGACCTGGGCCTGGCCGTCAGCACCGATGTGCGCGACGCGGTGCCCATCGAAGCCGACGTCGGCGTGGTGGTCGCCTACGGCGAGCACATTGCAGATGAGGTGCTCATACCGCGTCGCACGGTGAACCTGCACTTCTCGCTGCTGCCCCGCTGGCGGGGGGCGGCGCCGGTGGAGCGTGCCATCCTGGCCGGTGACCGCGAGACCGGCGTGTGCCTCATGGATGTGGCTTCCGAGCTCGATGCCGGCGCGGTGTACGGGCGGCTATCGACTGCGATCCGACCGACCGAATCGGCCGACGAGCTGCGAGACCGGCTCTGCGTGCTGGGCATCGAGCTGCTGCTGGACGCTCTGAGCGAAGGCTTCGATGATCCGGTGCCCCAGTCGGGCGAGATCACCTGGGCCGACAAGATCAAACCCTCGGAACTGCGCATCGACTGGACCGCGCCCGCTGAGCATGTCCTGCGGCTGGTGCGCGTCGGCGGTGCCTGGACCACCTACCGGGATCGGCGGCTCAAGATCCTGGACGCCCGACTCGCATCTGATGCCCGCCCGCCTGTCAGCGCCGACGGGGTCCCATCTGTGTTGCGATCTGGTGGCCGATGGGATGTCCGTGAGGCGGCTTCGACCGTCAAGACCGCCACGATCGCGCTGGCGCAGCAGCCTGATCACGGGCTGACCGTGCGAGTCGACGCTGCCAGAGGCGCCGTCGAGCTGGTGACCGTGCAGGCTGAGGGACGGGCCGCGGTGTCGGCCCGCGACTGGGCCAACGGTGCTCGGATCGTCGGCGGAGAGCGATTCGACGAGTGAGCCGCAGCGTCCGCGGCGAGAATCCTCCCGGACCCCGGTCCGGCGTCACCAACGCCCGGCGGGTGGCGCTCGAAGTGCTGACTCGCATCGACACCGACGGCGCCTACGCCAATCTGGCCCTGCCGGCCGCGCTCGCAGAGTCCGAACTCGACGAGCGCGACCGTGCCTTCACCACTGAGCTCGTCTACGGCGTCACCCGTCGGCGTCGAGCCCTCGACTGGGTGCTGGACGCCTTTCTGGTCAACGCACCACCGCCGCCGGCGAGAGCCGCGCTGCGAATGGGCGCCTACCAGATCATCGAGCTGGGAACTCCCGCCTACGCGGCGGTGTCAGCCACAGTGTCGGCCGCCCCCCGCCGTCTCCGGCCGCTGGTGAACGCCGTTCTGCGCCGAGTCGCCGACGCCGGCACACCGCAGTGGCCCGACGACCCGACCCGGCTCAGCTACCCCGACTGGATCGTCGACACCCTCTGCGACGACCTCGGCCGCTCCACGGCGCTGGCCGCGCTGGAGGCGATGAACGGCCCGGCACGGTTGCATCGGCGCAGCGACGGCTACGTACAGGACTTGAGTTCACAACTGGTGGTCGACGCCATCGAAGCGGACGAGGACGCTTTGGTGGCTGACCTGTGCGCCGCGCCGGGCGGCAAGGCCACCGCCCTGGCGGACCGGGGCGCCACCGTTGTCGCCTGCGATTCGCACCGCGGCCGGACCCGGCGCCTCGACGCCAACCGGCGAACCCTCGATGCGGAGTCCATGCACATCGTGGCAGCCGACGGCCGCCATCCTGCGCTGCGTCCGGGCTGCTTCGACGCGGTGCTGGTAGACGCCCCGTGCACCGGTCTGGGGACTCTGCGACGCCGTCCCGACGCTCGTTGGCGTATCGAGGCGTCGGCCGTTGCGAGGCTGGCCGAGTTGCAGCGGAACCTGCTTGACGGGGCCGTCGGCCTGCTGCGCGCCGGCGGTCAGCTCGTCTACAGCGTTTGCACCCTTACCGCAGCCGAGACGACCGACGTGGCGGCGTATGTCTCCCGAGATCGTCGTTTGGAGCCCCAGCCGCAACCCGGCGAGCCGTGGCGGCCTCACGGTGACGGAGCGATGCTGCTCCCCGACGCCGATCACGACGGCATGGCGCTCTACCGCTGGTACCGCCGCTAGCGCTTCGCGACGTGCACCGTGACTGGGTAGGGTCGGAGGGTGGCACACTCTGATGGATCGGGCGATTCGGGACTGAACGCCAAGGTGCTCACGGTGTCCGACGGCGTGGTCGCAGGCACGCGGCAGGATCGCAGCGGCGAAGCATTGGAGGTGTACCTGTCTGGCACCGGCTGGACGGTCACCGAACGCGACGCGGTCGCCGACGGCGTGGAGTCTGTAGGTGGGGCGCTGACCCGGATGGCCGAAGGCTTCCATGGACTGATCGTCACCACCGGGGGCACCGGATTCGGACCCCGCGACGCCACGCCGGAGGGCACCAAGGCCGTGCTCGACCGTGAGGCGCCCGGCCTGGCCGAGGCCATGCGATTGGTGAATCCGTTGGGCCGGCTGTCGAGGGGCACGGCCGGCACGATCGGCACCGCGCTGGTGCTCAATACCCCGGGGTCCTCTATGGGCTGCGTCGAGACGGTCGAGGCGGTGATCGACGTGATCGGACATGCCGTCCGACTTCTCGTCGACAACTACGACCCGCACCCCCACGGCCACTGAGTGACCATCGGCGCAGATCATGAACAGAGCTGAATCGGCGGTTCAGCGCGAAGCGGTGGTCATGTTCAACGGTTTGCCGTGAGCGACGCAGAACCTCAAGGCCGAGCGAATAGGCGGGCCGATCCGGCTCATACGGGCGAGGCTGTGGGCAGCCATGCCGCGGTTTGGGTGGCCCGTGAGCGCAGCGAACAAGAGCGTGAGTCGGCCCGTCACGATGCGACGGGTCTGCCCCTGTCCGCGCTGCCTCTCACGGCTCAGCGTGCGACGCCGGGCTCGCCCGAGGCTTCGGAATCGGCGCGTTGGGACGCGGCGATGAACAGGGCCATAGAGGCCGCGTCGGCGGTGCGGCATCTCACCAGTCCCAACCCTTGGGTCGGTTGCGTGGTGCTGTCAGCCGACGGCAGCACCTACACCGGGGCGACGAGCCCGCCGGGCGGCCCTCACGCCGAGCGCCACGCCCTCGCGGATGCCGGGCGGACCGCACGGGGTGCCACCCTCGTCACCACCCTCGAGCCTTGCGACCATCAGGGCCGAACCGGTCCGTGCACGGCCGCGATAATCGAGGCGGGCGTGCGCCGGGTTGTGATCGGCGTGCTGGATCCCGACCCGAGCGTGTCGGGGGCGGGTGTCGCCCGGCTGAGAGCTGCCGGGGTCGAGGTGCAGGTCGGCGTGCGAGCGGCCGAGGTCGAGCACCAACTGGCGGCCTACCTGCATCACCGGCGAACGGGCCGCCCGTGGGTGGTGGTCAAGCTCGCGGCCAGCGTCGACGGGCGCACGGCCGCGCCAGACGGCACGTCGCAGTGGATAACGTCGCTGCCGGCGCGGACCGACGCCCATCGCCTGCGGGCCTGGTCCGACGCGGTGATCGTCGGCGCGGGAACGGTTCGAGCCGACGATCCCAGCCTCACCGTGCGCCACTGGACCCCGCCGGGCGGACGGGTGTGGAGCGACGGCACCGAGCCCACCGCCGTGGTCCAGCCGCGCCGGGTGGTGGTCGGGTCGGCTCCGCCCGACGCACGGATCCATCCGTGCCTGCAGTGGGACGGTCCGCTCGGCGATCTGCTGGACCGCCTCGGTGCTGAGGGAGCCACGCAGGTTCTGGTCGAGGGAGGTCCGGCCGTGGCCGGCAAGTTCGTGCGGGCCGGGCTGGTAGACAGCTTCGTCGTGTATCTGGCGCCCGCCCTCTTCGGCGGCGACGACGGGGCGCCGATGCTGTCGGGACCGGGTGCTCAATCCATCGAAGCTGTGCGAGGTGGCTCGATCACCGCGGTGGAGCGTCTAGGCCCCGACGTGCGGATAGACGTGGCGGTGAGCGAACCCGAACCGACGTAGCGCTGGCTGCGGTTGGCGCTGCGTGGTCGTTGGTGACCGTCGTCCGCGCGGTGAGCGAGTCCACCCGGCCTTGAGCGACACGGCAGCGCGGCGTCTGTGCGCCGGTAGCCTCGGCGCGGTCGCTGCGGAAGGCCGAAGGACTCCGATGTTGAAGCTCGTTCTCCCCAAGGGATCGCTCGAGAAATCCACTCTTGAGCTGTTCGAGGCCGCTGACCTGCCTGTTCAGCGGTCCTCTGATGTGGCCTACCGAGCGTCGGTGGCCGACCCGCGCATCGCCGACGTGAGGATCCTGCGTCCCCAGGAGATTCCGGTCTACGTGGCAGACGGACTGTTCGACATCGGCATCACCGGCCGGGACTGGGTCTTTGAGACCGGCAGCGAGGTGGTCTCGCTGGGTGAGTTGCAGTACTCGAAAGCGACTTCGCTGCCGATCAGGGTCGTACTGGCCGTGGCCGGAGACGCTCCCTACAACAGCGTCGCAGACCTGCCGCAGGGAGTGCGGGTTTCGACCGAGTACCCGGAACTCACCCGACGATTCTTCGCCGACGCCGGCGTCGAGGCTCAGATCTCGCTGAGTTACGGCGCCACCGAGGCCAAGGTGCCCGACATCGTGGATGCGGTGGTTGAGATCACCGAGACCGGACGGGCCTTGCGTGCGGCGGGGCTGCGGATCATCGACACGCTGTTGACCTCGTACACCGAGTTGATCGCCAACCCGGCGGCGGCCGCCGATGCAACGAAGCGTCACGCCATGGGCCAGATCTACACCCTGCTGCAGGGCGTGCTGGACGCTCGGGGCAAGGTGTTGGTGAAGCTCAATGTCGGTGGGGCCGCGCTCGACGATGTGATCGAGATACTGCCGTCGATGAAGGCGCCCACCGTCAACGAGTTGTTCCGGGGCGCGGGCTACGCGGTGGAGACGGTGGTGCCCCGCAGCGAGATCAACACCCTGATCCCCGCCGTGCGCGACCTGGGTGCCACCGACATAGTGGAGATCCCCATCTCAAAGATCATCCCGTAACGGGGTGCGGTCGAGAATCACGACCCCGATTCCGGCGGTCAACCTGCCTATGAGCCAGCCGGAAGGCGGACCGTGGTGGCGTTGCCGATGTGCGCGTACCGACCCGGCGTGCAGGTGAGGATGATCACCTGACATTGCCCGCCGGCGGCGGCAATGGCCGCGCCCATGCTCCTCAGTCGTTCCGGGTCGCTCCACCCCAGGGCGTCGTCGATGATGACAGGCGCTCCTCCGCCGTCCGGGCTGACGATGGCCGCGCAAGCAAGTCGGCCGATCACGCCAAGTTGCTCCTGAGCGCCGGTGCTGAGCTGGTTGACCAGTAGCGTGTCGCCGTCAAGCGTTCGGCGTGTGATCCGCAATTCATCGTCTAGGTCGATTTCGAAGGTTCGGTTGAACACGACGCGCCCAAGTTGCTCGATGCGCTGCCTGAACGGTCCGACATAGCGCTGGCGAGCTTCTTGTCGCTGCTGCTCGAACGTGTCGTAGAGCAGGCGGGCGGCTTCGGCTCGTGCTTCCGTCCGATCGTGCTCCCGCGCGAGGTGTTCGTGTTCACTGCGAGCTTCGTCGAGTCGGGTGTGAAGGCCTCTTTCGCCTTTGATCTCAAGTCCGATGCGCAGATCATTCTGCAGGGCCTTGGTGGATTTAAGGTCGTTGGCGGCGCGTACTGCGGCTTCACGGGCGTTCTGGAGTTCGATTTCGACTGAGCTCGGATCGGTCGCCTCCAGGTCCGCTTCGGCCTCTTCCAGGGCCATGAGCCCTGCTTCCGCGTCATGCTGTGCGGCGGCTAGCTGTCCGGCGATCTCGGAGTCGGGCTGCTCTCGGCGGGCATCGTCCAGACTGCTCTTGGCCATGCGCAGCGCATCGCGGGCAATGTCGACCTTGGTCCTTGTCGCGATGTGTTGCCGACGAGCATTCTCCCACTTCTCGTACGCGTCCTGGTGGGCTTGTTGGCAGTGGTCGAACTCATCTCGCAGTCGTGCAACAAGGCGGTCAGCCCTCTCAGCGCGCTCTCGGGACACTTCAGAGCTTGGGTCAGCAGGCATCGGCGGCTCGGACGGCCGTTCTCCCGCGTACGCGTCAATCCTCCTGGTCAGGCCTCTGATCTTGCGTCCTATATCTTCGAACGTCAGATCGCGTAAGGCACGGCTCTTCGTCGCCAACGCCGCTTCACGGTCTCGTTCTGCCGCTCTTCGCTGCTCGGCGACTCTCTGAGCCGCTGCTAGATCGGCTACGCCACCGATTTCGCATAGCCCGGTCAGCGTGTCGCGGGCGTTGCTGCGCTCAACAGCGAGGTTCTTACTGCCGGTTCCAGCAGTCACTCGGATTCTCGCCAAGTCCGCGACAAGCAACTCGACCTCGTCTTCGACCACCGTGCGTCTGCTTTCATCAGCGGCGAGGGCTACGTCCTCTTCGCCAATCCGCAACGACACGTTGGTCAGGGCAGTTGTCTCGATTGACGCGACGGCGGCATCGGCAGCCACCTTGTTAAGGTGCGCCTGTTCGATTTGTGCCAGCAGGTCGTCGTCAACCTTGGCAGCGTCGAGTTGAGTATCTGCTGCACGCAGCGCTGCTTCTGCCTGAACCACTTCATCGTGGCGTTCTCGCAGTTGTTCGACCTCGATCTTCCGGCGGGCGTGGTCGTAGTCGTCTCGTTCCCGACGCTGTTCGGACTCGGCGGCGCGCAATGCGTCCCGAGACTCCGCCAGCCCGGCCTTGGCGTCGTCGGTGCGTTGCCTTGCGCCTGATAGCGACGATTCCTCCCGGTCGGCCTCTGTCTCAAGTGCGCTCAGTTCCCGGGACCGCTCATTGACAGTCTTTTCGACATCCAGGCGACGCTGGTGGTTGTCGGCGCAGCGGTCGCGACGCACGATGGTGGCCTCGTGGGCCAGCCGCAGGCGCTTTACCTCGCTGTAGAGCCTTTTGGTTTCGGCCCATTGTTCGGCGAGGTCGTTCTCTCGATTCTCGTATTCCTCCCGGGTCTTCGCGAGTCGGGCCTGGTCCTCTGCAAGTTGGTTCACCTTGTCTGCGTCGTCCTCGATCCCCCGGAGGTCGTTCTCGATCTCCATGACGCGGCTCAGCGCCTCGGCAACTCCTGAACTCGATGACTTTCGATCACCCTTGGGCTTTCCCGTGTCGGTCCAGTAGCGGGAGTACTCTTCGCATACTCGCTCCCACAGGTTGTCGTCCCTCTCGGAAGCGAGTTGGACATCGGCGGCCTGATCGAGAGCCCTTCCCAGTGACGGCGCGTCGAAGCTTGGTAGCGTGAGTCCGGTGCCTTGAGCAATCCGCAACGCATTCCATAGCTGCCTGTCGAGAGTGTCGGAGAGGATCTCTGTCACCCGATCGTGGGCCTCACGTCCTGTGCGTTGCTCGCGTTGCGGTGCGGTGACCTCCAGAGTCGTGGAGCGTTCGCGTAGCCACCGCTTGTGGTAGACGAACCGGTAGGCGCCGGAGGAGATCTCGACTTCGACCTCGGGTCCCACGTCCCGGCCAACAGGCTGTACGAGTTTCACTCGACGAGATGAGGACGAGTCGACTAATTCGAGGATCAGGTCGATGGCGTCGGGGATGGATGTCTTGCCAACTTCGTTAGGGCCTTCTACCACGGTGACTCCCTCAAGGGAGAATGTGATGGCACAGTCGTTGATGCCGCGATAGTTGCGCAATCGCACCCGATGGATCCTCATGCGAGCACTCCCTTGATCCGGTTGCTTCGCGGGCTGGGCGCTTGAATCACGAGGGTACTCGTTCGGTCCCGGCCACAAGGCGGTGCAGCAAGGCCAGGGCGTCGCGGGCCACAAGCGCCTGATCGCCGGACGCGGCCATCTCACTCAGATGGTCCAACGCCTCGCGCGCGTATCCAGACAGGCAGGAGTCGTTGAAGTCTGCATCATCGGGAATCACGACGAGTTCGCTCCGCCGTTCCCAAACCTCTAGGGCTGCTAGCAGATGCGCGTGATGGTCTAGCAGGTTGTCGATTCTGGCCATCTGGGTCACGGAGACCTGGCCCCTCATCGCTACCTTGGCGATCGTTCGCGCCTTGTCGTCGATGCTTGAGAGCCATCGCTCCAGGGCGTCGATATCGAGTTCATCGCTCAGTTCACACTCATGGCGCCTGAAGCTCCAGGTGCCCACCGGATGGGTAGTGACGGTTGGCTGCTGTGAATCGAGTTCAACCACGAGTACGTTCCCCGGATTGTCCTCGTCGTAGTCGGTGGGCTCGGGGGCACCGGAGTACCAGACTCGGCCGGTACTGCCCACATTCGTGGTGGAGTGGCGGTCGCCGAGCGCGACGTAATGGACCTGGCCTTCTGCGGTTCTCCGTTCAAGCTGTGCCAGCGAGATGAGGGCCGGGTCGTGTGCGTCTGTTGAAAGGGCATCTACTGCTCGATGGCTGGCGACGGCGCCGTAGCTAGCGACTGCGCCATGCGCGACGACAATTCGGACCGCTTCGGTTGGCTCCAGATCCTTGCATGCGTCGTCGACTAGGTCTGAGATTGGGCGCTTGCTCTTCCACGGAGCCGGGACAAGTTCCACGTCTGGAGCGACCTGTACTGGCTCCGGATGCTCTAGCACCTTGACGTTGGCGGGTTGACTGTCGACGAAAGTCCGGGACCTGAAGATCGACGAAGGATCAAGCGGGTCGTGGTTGCCGGG
>JAJDZO010000175.1 GCA_022824605.1 Acidimicrobiia bacterium | reverse complement strand
GAAACCGTCGGGACGGATGGCCACCGCCGCAGCGGTGCCTGCCGCCATGGCCTCAGAGAAGGTGGCGGGCAGCGATCCGCCCAACGCCGCCACCGTGCCGTCGCCGGCGACGGTGCCGGCCACGATGTTCTTCACCCCCAGGAAGCGGGCCACGGTGAGCGATTCCGGTGAGCGGTAGACCTCCTCGGGAGTGCCCTCCTGCAGCACCAGCCCGTGGTCCATCACCAGGATCCGATCAGACATGGCCAGCGCCTCGGACTGGTCGTGGGTGACGTACAGCATGGTCAGCCCCAGCTCGAGATGCAGCCGCTTCAACTCGACGCGCATGTCCTCGCGCAGGCGGGCGTCGAGGTTGGACAACGGCTCGTCGAGCAGCAACAGCGCCGGGTGCCCCACAATCGAGCGGGCCACCGCCACCCGCTGCTGCTGCCCGCCCGAGAGCTGGTGTGGGTAGCGGTCGACGTACTGTTCCATCCGAACGGCCCGCAAGGCCTCGGTGACCTTGGCGCGGCGCTCGCTGCGGGGGACCTTGCGGTAACGCAACGGGAAGGCCACGTTGGCGGCCACGCTCATGTGAGGCCACACCGCGTACGACTGGAACACCATCGACAGGTCGCGTCGCTCAGGCGGAATGAGGATCCGCCGCTCGGTGTCGTTGACGACCTTGCCGCCGATGGCCACCGCGCCGCGGGTCGGCGTCTCGATCCCGGCGAGGATCCGCAGGATCGTCGACTTGCCGCAGCCGCTCGGTCCTAGGAGGGTTACGAACTCTCCGGTGCGGATCGAGAAGCTGACACCCGCCAGCGCGGTGACCGCGCCGAACTTCTTGTGGAGGTCGTCGGCCCGCAGAGCGAGCTGATCCCGGGCCTCCAGGTCCGATGTCACCTCAGGTCGAACCATTCCTTGGCTCGCTCGACGT
The DNA here is from genome assembly GCA_022824605.1 of Acidimicrobiia bacterium. GTDB lineage: Bacteria > Actinomycetota > Acidimicrobiia > Acidimicrobiales > Aldehydirespiratoraceae > Aldehydirespirator. Next base: position 3,071 of record JAJDZO010000175.1, on the reverse strand, counting down.
ACCACTCGGCGTTGTTGTTGTACTCCGCCTCGGCCTTGGGTGTGCCCAGAGCCAGGATCGTCGGCTTGCCCGCCGCAGCCAGCGCAGCCTCGGGATACGGGGCGGTGGGTGAGGCCGGCACCTGACGGACGATCTCGGCCACCGCTGCCTGTCCCTCGTCGCTGAGGATGTAGTTGACGAAGGCCTCGGCGTTCTCCTTGTTGGGGGCGTTGGCCGGGATGTTCACCGTGAAGCCCACCGTGATCACGAACTCCGGTGCGATCCACTCGACCGGGGCGCCCTGATCAATCGAGGGCAGCACGAAGTCGAGGTAGCAGAGTCCGAGCACCGCGAAGTTGCCCTGCACCAGCTGCTGCTGGGCGGCGGTGTAGTCGGGCTGGAACACCACGTTGTTGGCGCCGTAGCCGGCCCAGAACTCCTCCCAGCGGTTCTCGTCCCACATCACGCGGGTCTCGATCATCATGTCGTGGGCGCCGCTGCCGACCTTGAGGATGTCCTGCATCACGATCTCGTCGCGGTACTGCGGGTCGGCCAGGTCCTCCCAGGTCTCCAGCGGGTCGAGACCGAGTTCCTCGATGCGCTCGGTGTTGTAGCAGATGCCCTCTAGCAGGGTGCCGTAGGTGTGCCATGCGCCCGACGGGGCCCTCAAGTCGGCAGGGATGTTGAACTTCTCGGGCGAGTCGAACGCGTGCAGATAGCCCAGGCTCTCCCAGATGCGCGAGAAGCCGTCCCAGCCGATGATCACGATGTCGGAGTCGATGGTGCCTGCTTCGGACTCGGTCATGAACCGGTCGAACATCTCGGCGTCGTCGGAGCGGGTGTACTCCACCTGGATGCCGGGATGAACCTCGTTGAAGGCGTCGATGAAGGCCTCGGTCTGCTCGATGGTCCAGTCCGACCACCAGACCAGGTTCCCGGACAGCTCCGACATGGCCTCCTCGGCCGGTTCGGCCGCGGCCATGGCCGCCTCGGCCTCGGCTCTGGCCGCAGCTTCTGCTTCTTGGGCCGCGGCCAGTTCAGCCTCGAGTTCGGCGACCGCCTCAGAGCCGGCCCCGGCCTCCGCGATGGCATCCTCAAGGGCCGCTTCAGCCTCCGCAGCTGCCTCGGCGGCCGAGTCGGCGGCGGCCTGGGCTGCGCTCGCGTCTGCTATTGCCCGCTCCAGCTCCAGGGCCGCGGCGTCCGCGGCGGCGGTTTCGTCGGCGTCGTCACCGCAGGCTGCAGCTATCAGGCCGAGCGCGAGAACGGCCGCGAAGAGCCGGAAGCCGAGTCGAAACTGTCGTGATCTCATCATTTCCCCCGTTGGGATCGCCTTCAACAGCGCCGAACGGCACCGCTGTCAAGAATGCGTCGATAGTAAAGGTCTGACACTTGGGCGTCAATCCGGGCGAATGTGGCCGCGCGGCGAGTCGGCCTCTCAGCAGTCTCCCCGTCGGATCGCGCCGGCCAGCATCTTCATCAGGCGCTGCTGATGGCCGCGCACTCTCAGCTCCAGATAGTGCTGGGGACCGGGCCGGTAGAAGCGAGAGCGCAGGCCCTTCTGGACCTTCTCGCAGATGGCGTAGTCCTCGGCCTGCACCGCCTTGAGCATCTCGAAGTCGGAGCGGGCGTCGGCGCCGGGATCCGGCGAGTAGTTCCATACCCGGGCACGGCTCTTGTCGAGGCTGATCGGGTTCCACCACATCAGCGAGCAGCCGCCGTTGGGGAAGGCGGCGATGAACCAGTTGGGGAACACACCGAAGGCCACCGAGCCGTACGAGTTGGTTGCGGCCAGCGCGGGCAGCACATCGGTTTGCGACAACTGCTCTTCGCCCCATTGCGATGTCAGCCGTCCCGTGTAGGTCCAGATGTCCTCTCGCAGCGTGCTTACATCGGCGAAGCGACCGAGGGTGTTCTCGTGGACGAACTCGAGGTGGTAGTCGCAGAAGGCGTTGTCCATCATCACCTTCCAGTTGGCGTTCACCTCGTCGTCGAGTTCGTACACCCTGGTGGCGGCCTCGAGGCTGTGGTTGGCGAGTTGCTCGGGCGCCGGGTACAGCCACTCGTGCAGCGCCGGCGCGTCACCCGAGACGTTCACGAACACGAACTGCAACCACACGTCCACCCGCACCTCACGAAGGCCGTAGGCGCTGCGGTCGACGGGCTCCGCGAAGCCACGCGGATGGGGGGTTGCGGCCAGGCGCCCGTCGAGATGGAAGGTCCAGCCGTGGTAAGGGCACACCACTGTGCGCCCGCAGTTGCCTGCGCCCTCCACCAGCGTGCTGGCCCGATGGGGGCACACGTTGACGAAGGCTCGGAGTTCGCCGTCGGAGCCCCTCACCACCATCACCGGATCGTTGCCGATGGTCTCGGTCACATAGTCGCCCGGTGAGCGCAGCTGTGACAGGTCGCCCACGAACACCCACGAGCGGGGGAACACCACCCGCTGCTCCAGGTCGAAGAGGCGTTGCGAGAAGTACCCGGCCGGATCCATGAACGAATCGTCGGGCGGTGCTTCGATGACGACGCCGTCATAGCTGACCGGCGCCTCGGTGATGAAGGGAGATGCCATGACGGGAGGGGCTACTCGGCGAAGTGGGTGCGCAGCAGTCCCAACTGCGGCGACTCGATCTCCACGACGTCGCCGTCATCGAGGAACTCGGGAGGCTCGCGCCAGTGGCCGACGCCTGAGGCAGTGCCGGTGAGGATCACGTCCCCTGGAAGCAGCGAGCACCCGAGGCTGACCCGGGCGATGAGCCGCGGCACCGAGTTGACCATGGCCGCGGCCCGGAACGACTGCTTCTGCACGCCGTTGACGCGCAGCTCGACCTCGATATCGCGGTAGTCGCCGATCTCGGCCGCCGAGACGATGCTGGGGCCCATCGGACAGAAGCCGTCGAGCGATTTGCCCTTGTACCACTGGCCGAACTGGCCGTGCTCGAGTTGCAGGTCCCGGGCGCTCACATCGTTGGACAGGGTGTAGCCGAACACATGGTCGAGGGCGTCGTCGACGGCGATGTTGGCGCCGCCCCGGCCGATCACCACCGCGATCTCGGCCTCCCAGTCCACCCGGCTGCTAGCCGTGCGGTCGAGGT